>CALBBS010000132.1 GCA_937926845.1 uncultured Atopobium sp.
GCATATGAACTGCCTCCCATTTCTTATGTCCAAGAAATGGGAGGCAGTTCACGTTGAAGAGGGTTTGTTTATATGTTATATGTGAAGCTTACTTAATTACTCAGTAGCAGCTACTTCTTCTGAAGTCTGTACTGCACTGGCGTCATTTTTCTTAGCAAGCTTCTTATCAAGCCAACCGGTAAATGCTGGAGCTACAAGTGCGGTAATAACTACTGCAGCTGCTAGCTGAGCATTTGCGTTTGCAACAATCTGAGCCGTGTACGTTGGATCAACACTAGCAACGGCTGCAGGAGTGGTTGTTGCGGTACCTGCAATAGTTGCGCTTGCAAGACTTGCCTTACCAGAGCCGCCAAAAAGGCGCTCAACAAACATGGTAAGAATGCCGGTAATAATACACAGAACTGCCAAAAGAATACCTGATAGACCACCAGTAATAAGGTTCTCAACACTCATGCCGCAGCCAAGTGCAAAACCAACAACGGCAATGCAAGGATTAATACCAGGAACCAAAAGCCCCCTAATAAAAGGACTAAGGTTACCAAGAACAACACCAAGGACCAGAGGAAGAAGGGTGCCTGCAAGCGCTGTAGGAGAAATTGCCGCAACACCTGCTGCACCTAGGGCAATCATGGTAACTGCAGGACCCGCAACAAGGGACAAAACTGCAGCTGCACCTTGCTCATCAGGAGTTCCGTACTCAGCAGTAATACCAATATACAAAGCAACGTTACAGAAGGTAATACCACCAATAATAGAAAGTGCATTAAGTCCAAAGAAGTTGTCGTCCATGAATTTAGCAACAAAGAGACCAAAGGCAATAGCAATAGCGAGCTTAGGAATAAGAATGGTTAGGCCAGTCTTCAGAACCTTTGGAACAGTCTTCAGATCAATGGAGGCGCCAACAAACAGCAGAACAATACCAACAATCGCAGGAGCACCCTTAGCAACAGCAGTGGTGAAGCTACCAATTTCTAGAACCTGAGGAACAAATGAGTGAAGAAGTAGGCCCACAGAAAGTGGATACAGCATAATATCGCCGGGGAACCTGGGGACGCCAATCTTACGAGTTGTCTTTTGCTGTTCAGCTGCCATTATCAGCTCCTTTGCCCTGGTTGGTCAAAAAATAGTTGACCTACTTTATCAGCACAAAGAATCATTTTTAAAAAGTACTGTACAAATTAACAATTTGGCTACAAACGCGAGAAGACCTTACAAGCTGCAAGGTCTTCTCGCGAAATGGGTGTATTGAGCTGTTAAAGACGACTCAGCGACTAAAACTTAGATCTTGCCGCCCTCAACAACAATGTTATTTGGATCTACCTCGTCACCGTAAATGGGAGCGAGTGTCTCTTCATAAGCCTTGTGGAAGAAGTTCTCTTCTGCAAGCGGGCCGGTAATCGCGTTGTTGATAAACTCCAACAGCGAAGAGTTGCCCTTGTGGACAGCAGCAGCAATAGTATCAGAATCACCCAGGTCATCAATGCCCACCACAAAGCCAGGGTTAGATTTTACCCAAGCAAGAACTTCGGTGTTATCGGTTGAGAAAGCATCACCGCGGCCGTCGAGTAGCGCATTATACGCATCAGCATAGCTATCAAATTTGACCAGCTCAACCTTAGGTGCGTTCTTAGTAAACCAGACCTCTGCCGTGGTTCCCTTAGAGACAATAAGCTTTTTACCATCAAGCTGAGAAACATCTGTAATTGGCGCAGAAGATGGAGAAACAACACCCAGCTTAATCTTCATGTATGGCAGGGAGAAATCAACCTTTTCTTTACGGTCATCGGTTACCGTAAAGTTTGCCAGCATGATGTCTGCCTTATTGGACTGCAAGAAAGGCACGCGATTTTGTCCGTCAGTGGCAATGTAGTTAATCTTTACGCCCATATCCTTTGCAAGGCGCTCTGCAAAAACAATGTCGTAACCAGCGTAATTACCGTTTGCATCAACGTAACCAAAAGGAGCTTTATCGCTGAAGACACCGATATTTACCGTGCCTGCCTTCTTGATGTCATCAAGGGTTCTAAACTTTGAGTCTGTATCAGAAGATCCACCCTGAGCTCCGTCAGAATCCTTTTTCTTGCAAGCAGCCAGAAGAGCTGCAGCAGAAAGTGCGCTTGCACCAAGGAAAGCACGGCGAGAAAGAGAAGCGGAAGTATTTTCAAAGAAGTTCATTTCAAATCCTAACAAGTTGTATCAATTACTACATCATCTACGTGCAAAAACACGTTGTTTACTTATGTACACGTTCAAATTCAAAGGTACGCAAAAACTCTTGTGCCCTCTCTGTTTTAGGTGCCGAGAAAAACTCTTGTGCATCGGACGACTCTTCTACGATGTGTCCCTGATCAATCAAAATGACACGATCAGCAACTGCTTGAGCAAAGCGCATCTCGTGAGTTACCACCAGCATGGTCATTCCCTGCTCTGCCAGCTCCATAACCACCTGCAAAACCTCGTGAACCATCTCAGGGTCAAGCGCTGCGGTAATCTCGTCCAGCAAAAGTACCTCAGGGTTAGTCATCAGCGCACGAACAATTGCCACGCGCTGCTTTTGACCACCGGAAAGAGCTGATGGATAGGCATCTTTCTTCTCCCACAATCCCACACGACGCAGCAGTTCTTCTGCCTGTGCCAAAACCTCATCCTCTGAGCGCTTCTGCACTACCAGAGGAGCCAGGGTTACGTTTTTCAAAACCGTCATGTTGGGGAACAAATCATAGCTTTGAAAAACCATACCAATGCCTGCTGCGGCGCTTTCCCTCTTCTGACCAGAAATTACCCGATCGTGGAGAAGTACTTCTCCCCCTTGGATATCTTCCAAGCCAACAATGGCGCGAAGCAGCGTAGACTTACCGCAACCGGAAGGTCCCAACACCACAACTACCTCGCCTTTATTGATGGAGAGCGAAATCTTGTTAAGC
>CALBBS010000133.1 GCA_937926845.1 uncultured Atopobium sp.
GATATTAGCAACAAGCAGAACCTTGATGCCGTCAGCAGTTACGGTCTCCTTGCCACGATAAGCCTCAAGAGCGGCCTTCTCTGCAGCATAAGCCTCAGCCTGAGCCTTGTACTCAGCAAGCTCAGCTTCGGAAGGATTGACAGCAACCTTGCCGTTAGTTCCATCAATAACAATGGTGTTACCGGTTTCAACCTCAGAAGTGATGTTTGGAACAGAAAGAACTGCAGGAATCTCAAGAGCACGCGCAATGATTGCGGAGTGAGAAGTACGTCCACCAGTCTCGGTAACAATACCTGCAACGTGCTCCTTATCGATGTCTGCAGTCATTGAAGGAGTCAACTCGCGGCAAACAATAACGGAATTCTCTGGAAGTGTGGAGAGATCAACAACCTCTTTACCAAGAAGGTCAGCGAGAAGACCGGTCTTTACGTCAGTAACGTCTGCGGCACGCTCACGGAAGAGCTCATCCTCCATGCCAAGGAACATGTTGTAGTACATGTCGTATGCGTCACTTACAGCCTGCTCAACGCAGGTGCCACCGTCAATTGCGCCGTTAACAGCCTCTTTGATGCCCTCATCCTCTGCAAACTCAATGTGAGCACCCATAATTGCAGCAGCTTCCTCGCCCACCGTCTTGGTCATGCGCTCAATCTGCGCATTTGTCTGTGCGATGAACTTAGTTACAGCCTCTGCGTAACGAGCCTTCTCTGCAGCTGTATCTTCAACAGTGTGTGGAGTAAAAGTAAGGTCTGGATCTACGGCAACCTGAGCAGTACCGATGCCGATTCCATTGGATGCATTAACTCCCTCAAACATACTTGCTCCTATCATTGTCCGCGAAACGGTGTATAACGTTCTGCAAAGCCTATCCACATAGGACAACAGTCGCAGAAACAAACCTGTCTTTTTACAGGGTAACATTTTTTTGACCTGTTACGTTGTGAGTATCTTTAAATAAATTTCAATAAAAAACACTTGGCGAGAAAATCCTTCTCGCCAAGTGTTTGTACGTTCACAATAGTAAAAGCGCTCAGTATTTCTTGCGCGGCGAAAGTACACCATCTAAGGGTTTCTCGCCAAAAGAACTACGTGTTCTAGCTGCGATTACTACTCAGAATCTGCAAGCCAAGATGACTTACCCTCGCGGCTCTCCTCTTTCTGGCGAGCAAGCTGAATCTCTTCTGCGATAGAAGCAGGCATTTCTCGGCCCATCTTCTTGTAGAGAGCAGTGACAACACGATCGATGGTTGCGCGCTTTGCGATTCCTCGGCTTGCTGCAGTTGCCGTACCGCAAGCAGAAGCGTAGATAAGCGCAGTTTCGTAATCGTAGCCAGCGGTGGTCAATGCCAAAAAGCCTGCAACCATGGAGTCACCAGCGCCAGTTGCGTTAACAAGGCGAATCTTTGCAGTTGGGACAATGTGCTCAGTGCCGTACTCGTCCAAAAGCAGTGAACCTGCGCCGCCGCAAGAAACGATAACGTTACGAGCGCCACCGTCCTGGAGCTTCTTTGCAAAAGGAATGCACTCTTCTGGAGTCTCTGGGTTGGCACCAAAGATACGGCCGACCTCGTGATTGTTAGGCTTG
>CALBBS010000134.1 GCA_937926845.1 uncultured Atopobium sp.
GGGCCGCAAATGCGGTCCCTCTTCTGTTTCAAGAGAATACGCTGTTGCGGCACTGTTGCGCTGTGCCGTTACGGCACGTTGCCGCGTCGCAACCTGCAGCTAGAAGCTTAAGCCTTAAGAGCGCGGCCCATAGCGTCAGCCTGAACGATAGCTGCATAGAGCTCGTCAGGAGTGACATCGCCAGCAAGGTTGTGGATGGTCTCGCCAGGAACGCAAGCAGCCTCAGCGATCTTCTTGATCTGCTCGTCAGTGGTGATGCCAACCTCCTCGAGGGTAGTTGGAAGACCAACCTCAAGACAGAAGTCCTGAACCTCGTCGAACTCCTCCTGAGGAACACCCTCAAGAACAAGCTGGACCAGGGTACCAAAAGCAACGCAGTTGCCGTGAGGTGCGCTGTGGCCACCAAGGGAGGTGAGGCCGTTGTAGAAGGAGTGAGCTGCTGCGCAGTTAACATTGTCAGCGCCGACGCCACTCATGTAGACGGTTGCCTCACAGATAGCCTCAAGAGCTGGGGTTACAACGTTGTTCTCGCAAGCCTTAATTGCCTGTGAACCGTAATCGCGAAGGGTGAGGTAGCACTCCTTAGCAATTGCCATACCAACGCGGGTAATGCCGGTTCCCTCAAGGGAAGGAGACTCGGTGCGGATGGATGCGCGGCCCTCGAAGTAGGTACCCAGTGCGTCACCCATGCCTGCTACCAGGAAGGAAACAGGTGCGTTAGCGATGATCTGGGTGTCGACCATAACTGCATCTGGATTCTGTGGGTAGAAGAGGTACTTGTCAAAGGAACCGTCATCGTTGTAAATAACGGAGAGGCCGGTGCATGGAGCGTCAGTAGCTGCAACGGTAGGAAGAATAACGATGCGCTTACCAGCGTAGTATGCGGTTGCCTTTGCAGTGTCAACAGCGCTGCCACCGCCGATAGCGACGACTACGTCGATGTTGTCCTCCTCGACGATAGCCTTCATGCGGTTAATCTCGCCGTTGGAAGAAATGCCGCCGAAGACCTCATAGCGACGGTAATAGTCGCCCTTGCCCTCGAAGCTCTGCTCGATCATGTCGTGGGTTGCTTTGTAGCCGCTGTTAGAGCAAACAAACAGGAAGCGCTTTCCCATGTAGCCCATCTCTTTTTCGAACTCGAGACAAGCATTTTTGCCCTGAACATACTTCAGTGGCTCACGCATTGCGCGTAGCATTTTCATAGGTTCCCCTCTCCGGATACGTTTTAGACCTATGTAAGTTATGGTAACACTGTCAAAAGAACATAACAGCAAAGAAAATATTTCTGTGGGAGTATTACTTTAAGTTGGCCCCACTAAAGCAATAGGATGGTTGGAAATAATTCTATTTGGAGATTTTATAATATGGGGAAATCAAAATGGAGGGATAGAAATAATCTAAAGAGGAAATGAATGTTTGAAGGAAAGCTAGCAACAACAGAAAAGAACATTCTGCTCTACGAATGGTCAAATTATATTAATTCAAGTGTTCTGATTTGGACCATCTTAACCCTCTATTATCTTTGGCGTGGTTTAAGTTATTTTGATATTGCACTAGTTCAGAGTGTTGGAGCAATAGCTACAGCAGTGCTTGAGATTCCAACAGGATGGATATCTGATCGTTGCGGACATCATATTGTTTTAAAAATTGCTTCTTTTTCTAGACTCGTGGCAATAGTGACTTTAACCTTTGCAAATAGTTTTTTATTGATGGTAGCTTCTGAATTGTTCTTTTCCTTAGCAAATGCGTCACAGTCAGGAGCTGGAAGTGCTTTTCTTTTCGAGGCAACGAGTGCAAATTCTAGGATGGATAGGAAGAATGGAACATATGCTCTAATTCTTTCAAAAATGACAGGAACTCAGTCGATTATTAGAATCACTGTTCGTTTAATAGCTCCTGTTCTTTTTAGTATCAATCCTTTGATTCCTTTTGTTATCTCAATTTTTGTTTACTTTCTTGGTCTATTAGTTACTTTGGAATTTAAAGAAAATAATGTAAGTCCTAATAGAGGAAGTAATTGCCTACCAGAAGAAGATGGATTTATAGGGACTAGAACTAGTAAATTGAATTTGAAAGAGGCTGTACAAACATTTTTTCAAGAGCTTATAAAGATTGTGAAAACAAATTTATTTATTTCGCTTTGTACAGTTTCAGCAATTTCATTAATTTTAGTTAGTAATTACAGCCAGTTTATTGCCCCAAATTTAACCAGTATGGGATTTGATATAAAGTTCTTAGGGATTGTTACTGCTGCTGCAAGTTTAGGCGAGTTTTTTGGGTCAAAGCTTACTGCAAAGATAGTAAAAACACTTAAAGACTCTTATAAGAAATCCGCTGGAGATATTATTGCGTTTTCAGGAAACGTAGAATTTCTCGTTATTTTAGCTATTCTTTCCGTGATTGCGATCTTGATGCTATGCGCTGGGCTAATCCCAAGTATATACGTATGTATTTTTACTTATGTAGCGATTAATTTATTTTCAACCACTTTAAGTATTTTGATAAACAATCAAATGAATTTAATCGCTGAAGAGAATAATCGCGCAACATTACTCTCCGTATCAAATCAGATTGAAGAAATCGCATCAGTGGTTTCGGATCCATTAATTGGAATTGCCTTAGACTTTTCAGGATTTGGAACAACTTATGTTGGTTTAGGCTGTATTACTCTTGTAGTAATAGCCCTTATCTTTATTATCCACTACAGGAAATTCAGATAGTCATAACCTCAACTTCTCATAATCTATTGGGTTAAAGTTATCTGGAAAGTTTACGTGAACATACATTCACGAGCCGGCAAATGCTATTCTTGTAGTGTCAAATTTTCGCACTGTGGTCTTTGGAGGACACATGCTTAGTTCTGTCGAAATCAAACCCGATGTCTACTTTGTAGGCGCCCTTGACTGGAACGCTCGCGAGTTCCACGGCTACACCACTGAGCAGGGCATTACCTACAATGCATACCTTATCCTGGACGAGAAGGTCACGCTCATTGACACCGTCAAGCGCCCATTCTCCGAGGAGCTGGTCGAGCGCATTAAGAGCATCATCGATCCAGCTAAGATTGACGTTTTGATCTGCAACCACATCGAGATGGACCACTCCGGCAGCGTTCCTCGCATTCTGGAGCTTGCACCAAACGCCGAGGTCTACGCAAGCGCACCTCAGGGCGTCAAGGAGCTCAAGGCCTTCTATGGCGAGAATATCAACGTCAACGGCGTAAAGACGGGCGATACGCTCAACATTGGTAAGCGCACCCTGACCTTCGTGCAGACCCCAATGGTCCACTGGCCAGACAACATGGTCACGTATTCCGACTACGATAAGATTCTCTTCTCCAACGATGCATTTGGCCAGCACTACGCTTCAACTACTCGCTTTGAGGATGAGTCCGACTATTGCGAGGTTATGAAGCAGGCTCGCAAGTATTATGCAAACATCGTTCTCCCTTACGGTCGTCAGGCTGACTCTGCTGTTACCGCAGTTAAGGGTATTGGTCTGGAGAACATCGATATTATCGCCCCAGCTCACGGCGTTGCATGGCGCTCCCACATTGCCGATATCATCTCCAAGTACGAGGAGTGGACTACCGGCAAGCTTGAGGAAAAAGCCTTGGTTGTGTACGACTCCATGTGGGGCTCAACCGACAAGATGGCCCATGCTCTTCTGGACGGTTTCCTGGCTGAAGGCATTCCTGCCCAGCTCATCGACCTTAAAGAGACTCACATCTCCAATGTCATGTATCACTTCCTGGATTCTAAGTACGTCTGCGTTGGTTCGCCTACGCTGAACTCTAAGTTCCTGCCTACAGTTTCTTCGTTCCTGACCTATATGACTGGTCTTTCTCCAAAGAACGACCATCGTATTGGCTTTGCGTTTGGTTCTTACGGCTGGGCTCCACTTGGACCAAAGATGGTTCAGGCCGAGCTTGAGGCAGCAGAGTTTACTATGCCACTTCCAGTTCACGCTATCGGTTGGATTCCTTCCGACGAGGACCTGGACGCCGTTCGCGCGCAGGTCAAGGACTTGGTTCAGGCTGGTAAGCAGCTCTAATCTAGCGGTACATTGAGGGAGACCCCCACATTCATGCTGAATGTGGGGGTCTTTTGCTGTAGGGGGAGTTAAACGGGTAAGAATGATGCAAATGACCCCGAAGTGACCCCGAAGTAACCCCGCAGTGACCCCAAAGTGGTCCCGAAGCGACCCTGAAATGCCCGAAGTGGTAAAAAATCCGTTTAGTTGGGGAATACAGGATTTTGCATACAACATTTGCCCAGATAAAAGTTTTTGAGGCGGTAAAAAATCGTCTTAGTTGGAGATAAATCAACCAAATTTCAATTTTCATTTCCAACTAAACGGGTTTTTTACCTTTTTCGGCACATAATTTTGAACCCAAAAATTACGTATTCATGAAAGTGCATTTAATTGCAGAATTATTCAGATTTTTGAAACCAAGCTAGTGAAATTGCATGATGAGTCTAGTTACGTCTCAAAAAGTGGTGTAAGGCTATTTCCTTACTACCTTCTAGCCTACATTATGCCACCTCTTTACAAGCGTTAAAGTCACTATCAATTACTTGTAAGAGATGGTCGATAGTCTCTTGTGTACACGCTTCTCTCTGAGGGAGTTCTTCAAAGAGAAGAGAGCGTTTGTCCATGAAGTGCGTTGCTACAAACCACTCTTCGTTTTGATTGATACATACCGCTCCTACAAGGCGAAGCATTGCTTGTTTTAAGGGAAATACTCCAACGACACGTGTGCGCTTCTTTATCTCTTTGTTGAGTCTTTCACAGAGATTGTTTGTACGTATCCAGTGAGCGTGTTCTTTTGGAAAGTCTAGGTAGGTCAGTACATATGGCTCTGACTCTTCTAGAAGTTGCGCTCCTTTTGGATCTATCTTTTCATACACTTCATAGAGGTGCTCAAAGCCTGTACGTACTAACTCGCTATCAGTAGCTTCAAAGGTATGTTTCATAGCAGCAATAACTGCCCTACCCTGAGCTTTTGTTCTACATCTATCAAAGACATTTCTCTCTAGGTGACAAAGACAGTTTTGCCAGGCAGCGCCTGTGAGTACCTCACCGATTGCTCTTACAAGACCTGCATGGGCATCAGAGATAACCAGTTTTACTCCACTCAGTCCTCGCTCTCTCAAAGAGATAAGAAAGTCTTTCCAGGACAGATATGACTCGGTATCTATACACTCAAGCCCTATGATTTGTCTTTTAGCTTCTGTGTTTACCGCTATAGCAATAACGACAGCACGCTTGGTTGTGTGTCCTGCTTCTCTTATAGGAATATAGGTTGCATCAAGCCAAAGGTAAGGCCATCTGTCAAAAGACAAAGAGCCGTGTCTTAAGTCATCTACCTCTTCATCTAAAGACTTAACAAGTCTCGAGACTCTACTTCTGCTGATCTTTTCAACACCAAGCTCACTCAGTGCTTTTTCTACCTTTCTGTTTGAGATACCTAGAGTCCACATATCACAGATGCAGCTTGCAAGGGCTGTGTCACATCTACTCCACTTACTTACGATATCGTCAGGAAAATAGGTTCCTTCACGGAGTTTAGGAATTTTTAAGGTAAGAGTTCCAACTGACGTTACAAGCTTTCGCTCACGGTATCCATTGCGAACACAACCAAGCTCTTCTACTTGCTCAACCATTACGGTATTTACTAAGTCTTCAAGTAGTGTTCGTGCCATACCATTGAGATCTAATTTGTGATCTTGGGTGTAGGAGAGCTCAGTTTCGTGTAGAGTTTGCATTGCGGTTATTTCCTTTCTGAATTGGTTTTGGTGACTATATTTTAGGAAATAACCGCACTTCTTTTAAATGACTGAAATGCTTACTTACATCACTTTTTGGGACACAACCTAATGCCGAGTGCCGATTCTATCCAAAGTGGTAAAAAATGCGTTTAGTTGGAGTTTCATTTTTCTGTATAGCGAGTTTTCGCAGATAAAAATTTGCAATGGTGGTAAAAAATCGTCTTAGTTGGGCATAAAAATGACTTTTTAAAGTTTTGATTCCCAACTAAACGGATTTTTTACCTTTTTTGACCCTTAAATTTTCGCCCAAAAATTGATTGATACATAAAATTGAATATTTGTGTATAGATATTTACATAAATGAATATATTTCTAGCTGAGAAAGAAATTTTGCAACTTAACACAAAAAACTCGCCTTCCAGAGGCCTGTTTCTGGAAGGCGAGGGAAAATCGTATTTCAGTAAGTACGCGTTTCTGCGCTACAGGTACGCTTTGCATTTCACCTTATTGCGCTTGATCGCACGTAGGTGTAGGTAGGAGTGTCAAGCGCGGGTAGGCGCGTCAAGCGCATCGCGAACACATGTTGTTGCGGCGCATAGTTGCACGTTAGGCGCTTGCACCCGAGGTAG
>CALBBS010000135.1 GCA_937926845.1 uncultured Atopobium sp.
TTGCCCACGATTCTGGCACCATTGAAACGGGCATTGCTCGCTCAACGCGAGACCGTCTCAAAATGACCGTATCAGACGCGCCTGGCGCACGAGAGGCCATTACCACCTTTAGAACGCTTGAGCGCTTTGAAGCGGGCAGAAAAGGCGAGGGTTACTCGCTTCTTGAGTGCCATCTCTATACAGGTCGCACACACCAAATTAGAGTTCACATGCGCCACATTGGTCATCCTGTTGTCGGCGATCAGCTCTACGGTAAAAAAGATACAAGCCTTAACCTTGGACTTAACAGACAGTTTTTACACTCCTGGCACGTTCAGTTTGAGCACCCTTTTACGGGCGAGAATATCGTGGTAGCAGATACACTACCAAAAGACCTGCAAGAAGCACTTATTTCTCAGAGCGATATGTCTATGGGAAGAACTTTTGTAGGAAATGAGATCTGCCCACAGTTGTTTAAAGCTTAATTTCACGTTCAGGGTAATTTCGGCTAAACTAATACAGTAGTGAGATTCAATATTTGTTGTAGATGCAGCTTAAGTTTTGGCTGTTGATATGAGCTTAGGGATGTTATATGCCATTGCAATTTAACAGACTTGGTATCACTCCAATCGTTGTTTTTAACTTTATTATCTGGCTTTTCTTTACACTCGCATACTTCTATCAAATTGTGTATATCCTTCGCGTTTTAGTTAAGGGTGAGGTAAAGCTCCCAGAGGCAAAAAAGCAGCACCGCTACGCTTTCTTTATTGCTGCTCACAACGAAGAGCCAGTTATTGGCAACCTTGTCAGGTCTATTCTTTCTCAGGATTACCCTCGAGAGCTCATGGATGTTTTTGTTGTTGCAGATGCTTGTACTGATAAAACAGCTGAAGAGGCAAGAAAAGCTGGAGCAATTACTTGGGAGAGAAATGACCTTGCTCGTAAAGGTAAGAGCTGGGTTATGGATTACGGTTTTGATCGTATTCTTAATGAGTACGGTGACAAATACGAGGCTTTCATTATTATGGACGCCGATAACCTGGTTTCTCCAAGCTACTTAAAGATTATGAACCAGGCTTTTGACGCAGGATATCTTGTCTGCACCAGTTACAGAAACTCAAAGAATTTTGATTCTAGCTGGGTAAGTTCTGCCTATGCTACCTGGTTTATGCGTGAGGCAAAGTTCTTGAATAACGCCCGTATGATGATGGGTACCAGCTGTGCAGTTTCTGGTTCCGGCTGGATGGTTTCTTCTCGCATTATTAAAGGTATGCATGGATGGGATTTCCATACTCTTACCGAGGATATTCAGTTCTCCACCTTCTGCAGCGCTCATAACATCCAAATTGGTTATGCGCCTGCAGAGTTCTTTGATGAGCAGCCTTTAACATTTAAGGCGTCCTGGACACAGCGTATGCGTTGGACAAAAGGCTTCTACCAGGTGTTCTTCTCGTATGGCTTTGATTTAATTAAGGGTATTTTTAAGGGTCAATTTGCCTCATACGATATGTTGATGACCATTGCTCCAGGTATGATTTTGACGCTGCTTTCAGCCTTTATTAATGGCACCTATTTGCTGGTTGGCTATTTAAGCCACGGTTTTATTGCAACAGATGCCGAGATTGCTATGAGCGTGGGATCTTTGTTCATGACGATTTTCTCGATGTATATAGTCTTCTTCATCTTGGCTCTTATTACTACTATTTCTGAGTACAAACATATCCACGTAAAAAAGAAGTGGCGTATTTTTACCAATCTCTTTACGTTCCCTATTTTTATGATGACGTATATCCCTATTACCGTTGCGGCTTTGTTCAAAAAGGTTGAGTGGGTTCCTACTAAACATGACATTGCTGTTAACTTTGAGGATGTTATTGCTTCAAGTGGGAGTTCAAATTAAATAATTAGCTCCACTGGTGGTACAATGCCAAAACACGTTGAGCATGACCGGTAGGTCAGGAGGGAGCCAAAAACAATGGCAAAGTTCTTCGAAGGCGAATCACACACATTTTCTGAGTACCTTTTGGTTCCTGGTTATTCATCAGCTGAGAACATCCCAGCAAATGTTTCTTTGAAGACTCCTCTTGTAAAGTTTAAGCGTGGCGAGAAAAGCGCTATTGAGCTCAACATTCCTATGGTATCTGCAGTAATGCAGTCAGTATCTGGTCCTCGTTTGGCAATTGCTTTGGCCCAGCAGGGTGGCATTGCCTTTATTTATGGCTCTCAGTCCGCTGAAGATGAAGCTCAGATGGTTCGCGAGGTTAAGAGCTATAAGGCAGGCTTTGTTGTCTCTGACTCCACGCTCACTCCAGATATGACCCTTGGTGAGGTACTTGACCTTAAAGAGAAGACTGGTCACTCTACCATGCCCGTCACTGATGACGGTACAGCTTATGGCAAGCTTGTAGGAATTGTCACTTCTCGTGACTATCGTCCTTCTCGCGATGATCGCTCTAAGCTTGTTTCAGAGTTTATGACTCCAGCTGAAAAACTTATTACCGCCCCTGAAGATACTTCCCTCAAAGTGGCAAATGATATTATCTGGGACAACAAGCTTAATGCTCTTCCTATTGTTAATAAGAACGGCCACTTGGTCAGCTTTGTATTCCGCAAAGATTATGATTCGCACAAGTCTGCTCCAAATGAGCTGCTTGATGACTCTAAGCGCTACATGGTTGGCGCTGGTATTAATACGCGCGATTTTGAAACTCGCGTTCCTCTCCTTGTTGATGCAGGCGCTGATGTTTTATGCATTGATTCATCTGAGGGTTATTCTGAGTGGCAGAAGCGCACCCTTGAGTGGGTTCGTGCAACCTACGGTGATTCCGTCAAGATTGGCGCAGGTAACGTTGTAGATGCTGAGGGCTTCCGCTTCTTGGCAGAGGCTGGCGCTGACTTTATCAAGATTGGTATTGGTGGTGGCTCTATCTGCATCACTCGCGAGCAGAAGGGTATTGGTCGTGGTCAGGCAACCTCTGTCATTGATGTTGCTCGCGCTCGTGATGAGTATTTTGAGGAGACTGGTGTCTATATTCCAATCTGCTCTGACGGTGGAATTGTCTACGATTACCACATGACACTTGCCCTTGCTATGGGTTCTGACTTCATGATGCTTGGTCGTTACTTTGCTCGCTTTGATGAGAGTCCTTCTGACCGCGTTATTGTTAACGGCTCTTACATGAAGGAATACTGGGGCGAGGGTTCTGCACGTGCTCGTAACTGGCAACGCTACGACCTTGGCGGCAACAAGCGCGGTCTTTCTTTTGTTGAGGGCGTTGATTCCTACGTTCCATACGCGGGTCCTTTGAAGGATGGCGTTGAGGCATCACTTCTGAAGGTCAAGTCCACCATGTGCAACTGCGGTGCTCTTGATATTCCTGAGCTTCGCGATAAGGCAAAGATTACGCTTGTCTCTTCAACTTCAATTGTTGAGGGTGGCGCACACGACGTCTTGCTGAAAGATTCAAATCAGCAGGTCAGCTACAATTTCCGTTCATAACTCACAGGATTTATGGACTACTGGCGTCACCAAGTATTTTGCTTGGTGACGCATCGCTATAAGAAAGGGGAACTCGTGGAAAACGAGGAAGTACAGAACGTATCCGATACAGGTGATTTTCCTGCCTACGATGCTGAGGCTATTGAAACTAAGTGGCAGCGTGTCTGGGAAGAGCAGAATCTTTACAAGACAGAAGAAGACAGCTCAAGGCCTAAAAAATACGTTCTAGAGATGTTCCCTTATCCTTCGGGCGATCTTCATATGGGTCACGCTCGTAACTACACCATTGGCGATGCTATGGCTCGTCAGGCTCGTATGCGTGGCTTTGACGTTTTGCATCCAATGGGCTTTGACGCTTTTGGTCTTCCTGCAGAAAACGCTGCTATTAAGCACAATACGCAGCCTTCTGTGTGGACTCATAAAAATATTGATCAGGCTGTAAAGACCATGTTCCGCATGGGCTTTGCTTACGACAAAGACCGCATGTTTAACACCTGTGACCCTGAGTACTACAAATGGGGTCAGTGGATCTTCCTCAAGATGCTTGAGAAGGGTCTGGTATATCGTGCAACAAGCCCTGTTAACTGGTGTCCTAACGACAAAACTGTTCTTGCAAACGAGCAGGTAGTTAACGGTAAATGCTGGCGCTGTGGCGCAGTCCCAGAGAAGCGCGAGCTCTCACAGTGGTATCTGCGTATCACTGATTACGCTCAGGAGCTTCTTGACGATCTTGACCAGCTTGATGGTTGGCCAGAGCGCGTTCGCGCTATGCAGGCAAACTGGATTGGCCGCTCCGAGGGTGCAGAGATTGACTTTACCCTGGCAGATACTGATGGTGTCACGCCAACCGATACCAAGATGACTGTCTTTACTACTCGTGCAGATACCATCTATGGCTGCACCTTCATGCTGCTTCCACCAGAGTCTAAGCTTGCTGCTGAGCTGGTAGAGGATTCAGAGTACAAGGCTGCCTTTGACGCTCTTCACGAGGAGGCCGTAAAGGTTTCTTCCATTGATCGTCAGGGTACAGACCGCGAGAAACACGGTGTGTTCACCGGCCGTTACGCAATTAACCCAGTCACCGGTCAGACCGTACCAATTTGGGTTGCTGACTACGTCCTTCTCGACTATGGTACTGGCGCCGTTATGGGTGTTCCCTCAGGCGATAAGCGCGATTTTGACTTTGCTAAGAAGTATGACCTGCCTATTGTTCCTATCATTTGCGAAGAGGGAACTGATATTTACGAGGAGCTCAAGGGAGTTTCTGATTACAAGGTAACCTCCGTTGACTGGGACGGACCAATGGATACCGTTGGTATTCTTGTCCAGTCTGGTCCCTTCACCGGACTTCGCGGTGGTAAACATTCCGAGGCAGAAGAGGCTGTTGTTGCTTATCTGACTGAGCACAACGTTGGCCGCCGAACTGTTCAGTTCCGCCTTCGTGACTGGCTCATCTCAAGGCAGCGTTATTGGGGCAATCCAATTCCAATGATTCATTGCGATTGCTGCGGTGACGTTCCTGTTCCTTACAATCAGCTTCCTGTCACTCTTCCAGATAATCTTGACCTGGCAGCGGGAGACACTCTTGCTGAGTGCAAGGAGTTTGTAGAGACCACCTGTCCTAAGTGCGGCAAGCCCGCCAAGCGTATCACTGATACCATGGACACTTTCACTTGCTCTAGTTGGTATTATCTGCGCTATTGCGATCCACACAACACCGAGCTTCCTTTCTCTAAGGAGTCAGTGGACCGCTGGATGCCGGTAGATAACTACATTGGTGGCATTGAGCACGCAATTCTGCACCTTCTGTATTCTCGTTTCTTTACTAAGGTTCTTCGTGACCTGGGCATGATTGATGTTGACGAGCCATTTAAGAACCTGATGACCCAGGGCATGGTCAAGGATGAGCACGGCGACACCATGTCAAAGTCAAAGGGTAACGTTGTTCCCCCAAGCTCTGTCATTGAGCCTTATGGTGCAGATACGATGCGTCTTGCCATTCTCTTTGTTGCTCCACCAGAGAAAGATTTTGACTGGGACGAGAAGGTCGTTGCAGGTGCAAACCGCTTTATCAAGCGTGCGTGGCGTGTGGTTTGGGAACTCTCTCGCACCGCTGATGCTTCTACCGTACTCGACCATACAGCTTTGGATGCAAAGTCGCTTGAGCTCAACCGGGTCCTCAACGCTATGGGAATCCGCTGCACCACCGAGTTTGACAAGGGCCAGTTCAACACCGCTATTTCTGCAGTCATGGAGCTGGTTAATGCAGCAAGCGCCTATATCAACGAGGTTCCTGCAGAGTCTAGAGATGCTGCACTTTGTTACAAGGTTGCAAATGATGTTGTTGCCATGCTGGCTCCAATCATTCCTCACTGGGCTGAGGAGCTCAGCCACAAGGCTCTGGGTAATGACACGCCTGTCTATCACCAGCCTTGGCCAGAGTTTGACCCAGAGCAGGCAAAGAGCAATACCGTTGAAATTGCTGTTCAGCTTAAGGGTAAGGTCCGCGCTCGCATTGAGGTCTCTGCCGATGCTTCTGAGGAAGAGCTCACTGCGGCCGCAACTGAGGCAATTGCCGATCAGCTTGAGGGTAAAGAGGTTAGAAAAGTCATTGTTGTTAAGGGCCGACTTGTGAATATCGTTGCCTAACAGCAAAAACACTTGACGAGAAGCCCTTTATCTCGTAAGATATCTCTAAACGTAGTTGTTATTAGTTGGAAGTGGGGTTGAGTTTTGACCCCGCTTCCTTTCTGTATGTAGATGAGGAGGTCAAATGCAAAACGAAGGTGCAACACAGAAGATCTTGTCTGCACTAGAGCAGGCTGCACTCAATCACCACATTGATATTGTTGATGTTGAGATTGTTGGTTCTTCCAAGAATCCTGTGGTCAGAGTAAGAATTGACCATGACGATGAGAC
>CALBBS010000136.1 GCA_937926845.1 uncultured Atopobium sp.
CGCAAAGAATGCACTTCATACGTCAGTTAGTGCATTTGGGCGATATGAGACCATAGATAAGAACTGCAACAGTTACTCTAAAGATGCCTTAAGGTAAGGATGCAAGCGGGTCACAGTCCTGCTGCAGCAAGAAAACAAGACATTTGGTTAAGCAAGTTGTTTGGATGTGCCATGGAAATTCGAGTGGTTGAAGAAAAAGGTCGCGCGCAAATCGAGGTGACTATTTTGAGTGGTCCTGATGACCCGCGCGTTTCGGGAATTGTTCGCCAGCTTCAGATGGTTGACGGAAAGATGACTGGATACGTTCCCGGGACCATCAACAGGCGCGTCGTTCTTCTCGCGGATATTGCATGGATCCAGACGGACGGCAACGTGACGTTGATTCACCTGGTAGACGGGGAGGTACTGGAGAGTTCCAGTCGCTTGACTGAGCTCGAGGACGCTCTCAAGGATACGGCGTTTGTGCGCACTTCTCGACAGGAGCTGGTCAACTTGGATCAGGTTACGGGTATCAAACCCGCAGGTTCTGGCCGCATACTGCTGTCACTTGGCGAGAAAACCCTTGTTGCTTCAAGAAAGTATGCTTCTGAGATTAAGAGACGTATTGGAATTGTGTAAGGACTTAATCGGTTTTCTCGCGCGACACATTTTCTGGCATCAAACAGCACACAAATATTCACTTTAACAGCAGCTTTATCCCAGAGAAGGGAACATCATGGAACGCAACGAATTGCAAAATTGGAAAGAAATCGGACAAGATTCTGAGCAAGAATTTGACGAGGGACTCAATAAAACAGTAGGTCAAATTATGTGCAAAGGCATTTCTTCTGGAGCTATATGCTTTACCGGCATCTCGCTTGTGTATGGAATCATTGCGCTGGCAATCAATTATGGCGACAGACAAAATAACATCATTCTTCTTACGTTGATTGCTGCAGGTGTGTGCTCAGGCGTTTACCAGCAGATTTGGTTCAACTATCAGCCATTGATTACCAAGCTCAGCTACCTTCAAAGGTTCCTCGGTTTCAACGTTTGCCTGTTTCCAACGCTCGTGGCGATGGCACTCATTGGCGGATGGGTTCCTAATATGGCTCAGGCGTGGATGTCATTTACCGCTCTGTACCTGGTTATTCTTCTGGTTACAACCTTAGTCTTCAATGCTATTTTCAAGAAAGAAGAGCAGAAATATAAGGCTGCATTTGAGAAGTACCAGGCGTCTCGTCGCGCGTAACGTTTCAACTGACTCTGCATTGTTCGCCGCGCGCCTGATTTCTGCAAAGAATCTGTGAACTTTGCCTGAAAACATAAAAGAATCGGTGGATTCTGCCTGATTTCATCAAAGAATCTGTGCCCCAAACACAGATTCTTTGCACTTTTCAGGCGGACTTTTTGTGTCGTGACTTTTGGATCCGAGGTTAGTTTCATGAGCACTCTCATGGAGCCTGATTTTCTCGCCAAGTCTGAATGATTTGCCGGAAAAGCGCACCAAGTCTGAGCTATTTGCCGGTTTTTCTCGCCAAGTCTGAGCTGTTTTACTCAGACATGATGAACTTTTCAGGCTCGCAATCAGAACCAATCAAAAGATGGTAGAGAAACAGCTTGATCGCATAAAAACACACCTCGGGAGAAGCCCCAAGGTGTGTTCGGTGTGCACTATTACCTGCTCGCAGCCGGCGCGCGTCGTGCTAGTCGATTCGAGCGTCTACCTCAAGCCAGCCGAGCTGATCGATGTTGCTCTTGACGTGCTCACAGGACTTACGCCATGCCTCAATCTCAGAGTCAGAGAGCTCGGGCACAAAGACCTTCTCGACACCGTTGGCTCCAATAACTGCAGGAAGTGAAGAGTAGAAACCAGAAACGCCGTACACATCAGTGAGCAGTGTAGAAACTGGCGTGATCAACTTGGTGTCGTGAACGATAGCCTTGATGACCTCGACAGCTCCGTTTGCAATGGAATACTCGGTGCACTGCTTGCCGCTGTAGGTAACGTATCCACCCATACGAGCAGCCTGCTCAAGCTCTGGAAGGTCAAAGGTCTTGCCCGTCTGAGCTG
>CALBBS010000137.1 GCA_937926845.1 uncultured Atopobium sp.
GGACTGATGCAGGTACACGCCACTCCTCGATAACACGGGAAGCATCGTCTGCATCAACAATACGCAGCAGGTACTCGGTGGTCTCTGGGGTAATGTGAAGAACACCAGAAACAGGAGCCAGGTCAGCCTCGCGGCCAAGAATCTTCTCGTTGACGTTGCCGACGACGTCGAACATACGAGCAACGGTAGGAAGACCCTGCGTAATATCGTCTGCGCCTGCAACACCACCGGAGTGAATGGTACGCATGGTCAACTGAGTACCAGGCTCACCAATGGACTGAGCTGCGATAATACCAACTGCAGTACCAATGTTGACAGGACGGCGGGTGGAAAGATCCCAGCCGTAGCACTTCTGGCAGACGCCGTACTTAGACTTACAGGTCAGAAGCGCGCGGAGCTGAACCTTAGCAAGGCCATGCTCAACAAGACGCTCAAGATCCTGCTTGGACTCAACATAGCCACCAGCAGGGATAAGAACCTCGCCAGTGTTTGGATCGCAGACATCCTCAAGGGTGCAGCGGCCAATCAGGTCAGTATCAACAGAAGTCTGACCAGGCTTAATCAGAGGATAGGTAACTGCCTCATCAGTACCACAGTCCTCCTCGCGAACAATGACGTCCTGTGCAACGTCGACGAGTCGACGAGTCAGGTAACCAGAGTCGGAGGTGTGGGATGCGGTATCTACCAGACCCTTACGAGCGCCATAGGTAGAAATGAAGTACTCAAGAGGCTCAAGACCCTCGCGGAAGTTTGCCTTAATTGGAAGGTCGATGGTTTCACCGGACATATCTGCCATCAGGCCTCGCATACCAGCAAGCTGGCGAAGCTGTGTCTTAGAACCACGAGCTCCAGAGTCAGCCATCATGTAAATTGGGTTGTTCTCTGCAAAGCCTGTAAGCATCTCAGAGCCGAGAAGATCGGTGCACTCGGTCCATGCATTAACAACCTCAACGTGACGCTCTCGCTCGGAAAGGAAGCCGTCCTCGTAGTACTCGTTGATCTGGTCAACGCGGTCCTGTGCCTCCTGAAGCAGCTGTGGCTTGTGTGGAGGAATAACAGCGTCCCAAACAGAAACGGTCAGACCAGCAAGAGTTGCATAGTGGAAACCAGTCTTCTTGATGTTATCCAGAATTGGCTCAACATCAGCCATTGGGTAACGGTCGCAGCAATCGTTGACCAGAACACCAATGTCGGACTTAACCATCTTGTAGTTGATGTATGGGTAATCCTCTGGCAGGCACTGACGGTTGAAGATAATGCGACCAACAGTGGTCTCAAAACGCTTGGTACCCTCAGTAACGTCCAGGTCCTCATACTGACCGCGGCCAGTCATAACGCGGAAGATAGCACGATCGCTATCAGCAACATTTGCATCCTTGGAGCTTACGCGGACAACAACCTTTGCCTGAAGATCAAGGTCACGGTTGGCCTCAATAGCCAAAAGAGCATCCTCAAAGCTTGCAAAGGTAAGAGTCTTAGCGTCTTCACCGGTCTTCTCGGAAGTGAGGTAGTAGACACCAAAGACCATATCCTGAGAAGGAACGGTCAGAACCTTACCAGAAGCAGGGCTTCTGAGGTTGTTGCTGGAGAGCATCAGAATGCGAGCCTCTGTCTGTGCCTGAGTAGAAAGTGGCACGTGGACAGACATCTGGTCGCCGTCGAAGTCTGCGTTGAATGGTGCGCAGACCAGTGGGTGCAGGTGGATTGCCTTACCCTCGATAAGGACTGGCTCAAATGCCTGGATAGACAGACGGTGAAGGGTAGGTGCGCGGTTGAGAAGAACGAGGCGGTCCTGAATGACCTCATCCAGAACGTCCCAAACAACTGGGGTACCACGGTCAATAGCGCGCTTTGCGCCCTTAATGTTTTCAACCTTGCGGAGCTCAACCAAACGGCGCATGACAAATGGCTTGAAGAGCTCAAGTGCCATAGCAGATGGAAGGCCGCACTGGTGCAGCTTCAGGTGTGGGTCAACAACAATGACGGAACGGCCAGAGTAGTCAACACGCTTACCCAGAAGGTTCTGACGGAAACGACCCTGCTTACCCTTAAGGGCCTCAGCAAGAGACTTCAGAGGACGTCCACCACGACCAGTGACTGGACGACCACGGCGACCGTTGTCAAACAGAGCGTCAACGGACTCCTGAAGCATGCGCTTCTCGTTATTAACAATGATAGAAGGTGCCTCAAGGTCAAGCAGGCGCTTAAGACGATTGTTACGGTTAATAACACGACGATACAAATCGTTTAAGTCGGAAGCTGCAAAACGGCCACCATCAAGTTGAACCATAGGACGAAGATCAGGTGGAATAACTGGTACAACGTCAAGAATCATGTTAGCTGGATCGTTGCCACCCTTAAGGAAAGCGTCAACAATCTCAAGACGCTTAATGGCCTTCTCGCGCTTCTGCTTCTGAGCATCCTCATTGGCGATAATAGCGCGGAGCTCCTTGGCCTCTTTCTCAAGGTCAATGTTGGAGAGAAGGTCACGTACTGCCTCTGCGCCCATGCCACCCTTGAAGTAGATGCCATAGTAGCGCTTAAGCTCGGAGAACAGACCCTCATCGGAGATGAGCTCTCTGGTCTCAAGCTGCATGAACTTCTCGAAAGCCTCACGACGAAGCGTCTTCTCTTCCTCGTACTCTTCCTCAAGATCAGCGACGCCTGCACGAATCTCGTCCTCAGAAAGAGGCTCAAAATCGCCAAACTCGTCATCCTGTGGCTGGCCCTGCTCGCGAAGACGTGCAATCTGATCGTCACGCTCTGCGTCAAGCTCTTCGAGGTCTGCTGCAAGCTCCTCACGAAGATCGTCTACGTCAGCCTCACGTGCCTCAGTGTCAACACTGGTGATTACGTAAGATGCAAAGTAGAGGACTTTCTCGAGGTCCTTGCTCTTGATATCAAGAAGACGTGCCAGAGGGAAGCTGGTTGGGCTCTTGAAGTACCAGATGTGGCTTACAGGAGCAGCAAGCTCGATGTGGCCCATGCGGTCACGACGAACCTTTGCGGTGGTTACTTCA
>CALBBS010000138.1 GCA_937926845.1 uncultured Atopobium sp.
GGCGCTGGGACTCCGACCGTCTGCAGCTCTTCTGCACCGAGGAGATCAAGGCAATTGCTGACGAGTGCGCACTGGTAGGCATTCCTCTGTACGCTCACTCCTACAATAACTTTGACGCTGCATATGATTGCGTCCGCTTTGGTTGCAAGCAGCTCATTCACGGCTTCGAGCTTGACGAGCGCACTATGAAGCTTATGGCTGAGCAGGGGACATACTTCACCCCAACCATCGGCTTCCTGCCAACTTGGTACGGAACTTATCCACCAGACTGGACTCCAGAGCTTGACGCATTCCCAGGCGAGACTGTTGTCGAGAAGGGCCTTGCACGCACCTACGCTAACCTGCGTAAGGCTTATGATATGGGCATCACCATTACCATCGGCTCCGATTCCTTCAGCTTTGTTACTCCTTACGGCTATGTCACCATTGATGAGATGTATGACTTTGTCGAGAAGGTTGGCATCTCCATCCTTGATACTGTTGCAGCTGCTACCTATAACGGCGCAAAGATGCTGGGCAAGGAGAACGAGTTTGGTGCTGTCAAGGAAGGCCTCTCCGCTGATATCCTCGTAGTTAAGGGCGACGTTGCTAACAACATCCGCGACCTCACGCCTGAGAACATGGACGTCATCATGAAGGAAGGCAAGATTATTGATCGCGGCAGCTTCTAAGCTTCCAGCTCGATAATTTGTAACGCGAAGGTTGGGCCCTGACTCACTTAAGCGTCAGGGCCCACTTTTACAAACAAGAAGTTTATTCTTTGATATAAAAGTCTGACATTTGATAGGAGCTCACTATGTCTGAACCAAAGCAGGTGAAAATTGTGCTGCTTACCGGCTATTTAGGCGCAGGTAAGACCACTATTTTGAACCACATTCTCTCTAACACTGAAGGTATTCACGCAGCAGTTATCGTCAATGATATTGGCGAGATTAACGTTGATGCTGGTCTTATTAAAGACGGCGGCTACGCTAAAGAAGGCGACGTTATTCCTCTGACCAACGGTTGCCTCTGCTGCACCCTTTCTAATGACTTGGCACTTCAGTTGGGTGATTTGGCCGATACCGAGGAGTTTGACTACATCATTATTGAGGCTTCGGGCATCTGCGAGCCAATCCCCATTACCTATAACATTTCTGCATTCTGCAATCAGAGCCAGCATGCAACTAATCACTCTCACCTCAACCTTGATAACATCGTCGCAGTTGTTGACTGTGCTCGCATGTTTGAGGAGTTCCACAACGGCGCCGATCTTCTCGACCCAGACATTGAAGAGGATGACATTGAGAACCTGCTTATTCAGCAGATTGAGTTCTGCTCTACGCTGGTGCTCAACAAGACCGATCTGGTTACTCCAGAGCAGCTTCACGAGCTCAAGGCGCTTGTTCGCGGCCTGCAGAAAGACGCCGTTATTGTTGAGGCGGTCAACGGTGACATTCCAATGAGCGAGCTTATCAATACGGGCCGTTTTGACTTTGACAAAGCCTACGCCTCCGCTGCCTGGATGGATGCAATGGAGCACCCTGAGGAGCACGAGGACCCAGAGGTTTTGGAGTACGAGATTACCACCTTTGTGTATCGTCGCCGTCAGCCATTTGACCTGGACAAACTTAATCAGTTTGTGGCTAGCTGGCCAAAAAATATCATCCGCGTCAAGGGCAGCATCTGGATTTCGCAAGACCCCGAGATGAGCTACGTATTTGAGCAGGCCGGCAAGCAGGTCCAGTTCTACGAGAATGGCATGTTCTACGCATCGCTGCCAGAGGATGAGCGAGAAACCCTTCTTGACGAGAAACCCGAGCTACGCGCAGAATGGGATGATGAACTGGGCGATCGTCAAACTAAGCTGTGCTTCATTGGCCGTCATATGGACCATGAAGAAATTGAAGCCGGTCTGGATGCATGCTTGACCGAGTATGTTCCTGACGAGTTTGATTACTAGCGTTTTCAGCGCCAAGAGCTCCGGCGCTTGAGACGAGGGACCCAGTTTATCCGGGTCCCTTTTTTAGGTTAGAGGTGCCTAATGACCAAGATTGAGCAGCTTAAAGACTGGATTCAGTCGTCAGATAACATTGTTTTCTTTGGTGGCGCAGGTGTGTCAACAGAAAGCGGTATTCCAGATTTTAGGGGTACTAACGGCCTGTATCGCCAGGGCGGTATCAAGGTAGAAAACATGACCATTGGCCTGGGCCAAGATGGCTATGACATGGGAAAAGAAGCCTATGACCTGGGAAATGGTGTAACGGTTGACCCCGATAATGAGGAGTCTTTTGCCTACAGCAAGGCGCCAGACTTTACGCTTGAAGAGATCTTCTCGCTTGATGTGTTTTTTGATTACCCCGCAGCGTATTACACGTATTTTAGAAACTCTCATCATTTGGGGGAGGCTCAGCCAAACATTGCTCACAAGTGGCTGGCAGACTTAGAAGCTGCGGGAAAGTTGCGTGCGGTGGTGACGCAAAACATCGACGGACTGCATCAAGCTGCTGGTAGCAAGCGTGTGTTTGAGCTTCACGGCAACGAGACACGTTTTTACTGTCCCGAGTGCGGCCACACCTATACGCTTGATCAGATTGAAGAGCAGTCGTCTGTGGTGCCGCTCTGTCAATGCGGCGCAGTTATTAGGCCTGATATCGTCTTTTACGGAGAAGGCCTTGATATGAACACGGTTTATGGTGCCTTGAACGCCATCTCTCAAGCGGAGGTCCTTGTGGTTGCAGGAAGTTCGCTGGTAGTGCAGCCTGCCGCCGGTCTTCTCGACTACTACGAGGGCAACAAAATGGCTATCATCAACGACCAACCCA
>CALBBS010000139.1 GCA_937926845.1 uncultured Atopobium sp.
TGGCCTTGTCTACCCAGAGCTCAACGTTATGCAGGTTCGCGCTATTGCAAGCGCAGCTGCAGAGCTCAAGCGCGTTGGTCTTGACCCTCGCCCAGAGATCATGGTTCCTCTGGTTGGCTTTGAAGAGGAGCTCATCCAGGTCCGTGAAGAGGTTGAGCAGACCATCAAGCAGGTTGCTGACGAGTACGGTGTTGAGCTCAACATCCCAGTTGGTACCATGATCGAGCTTCCACGTGCAGCTATTATGTCTGAGGAGATTGCTAAGCACGCAGACTTCTTCTCCTTCGGTACTAACGACCTCACCCAGACTTGCCTTGGCTTCTCTCGTGACGACGTTGAGTCCGCATTCATGCCTCTCTATCTTGAGCGCAAGATTGTTAAGACCAACCCATTTGCAACCCTTGATAAGGGTGTCGCAGAGCTTGTCCGTATGGGCGTTGAGGGTGGCCGTAAGGGTAATCCTAACCTCACCATTGGTGTCTGCGGTGAGACTGGCGGCGATCCAGAGTCCATTCACATGTACTACAACCTTGGTCTTGACTATGTCTCCTGCTCACCATACCGTGTACCAATTGCACGTCTTGCTGCAGCACAGGCTAAGATTCAGGCTAACGGTGGTCCACAGAAGATTGCTACTAAGTAGGTTTTCTTCTAGACTCACTGCAACAAACTCTAGAGGGCGACTTCGGTCGCCCTCTTTTGCTAGATAGAAATATCCTGCTATTATGAGGTAAAGATGCAGGTACAAGGAGGTTCTATGTTATCCATTAGACGAGAAGATCTTGAAGCTCGCGAGCATCAAATCTTATCTCCTGAAGCGGCTTTTTCTGATCAAAGTAAAGGTCGTGCGATTACAGAGGAACCTGACCAGTACCGTACCTGTTATCAGTGTGATAGAGACCGTATTTTGCATAGTAAGAGTTTCAGAAGACTTGCTCACAAGACACAGGTTTTTCTCGCCCCAGAAGGGGACCACTATAGGACTCGTCTTATCCATACGCTTGAGGTTTCTCAGATTGCACGCTCAATTGCGCGTCCTCTTGGCTTAAACGAAGACCTAACTGAGGCAATTGCACTTGGACATGATTTAGGTCATACGCCGTTTGGTCATATTGGCGAGAAGGCGCTTTCGCACGCCATTAGCCTGTATAGAGGAATGGACCCCGACGCTCCAGGAAATGAGTATATTTTTGCCCATAATCAGCAGAGTGCTCGCATTGTTGAGTATCTGGAGAAAGATGGACAAGGTCTTAATCTTTCTCATGAGGTTATTGATGGAATTAGATGCCATTCAGGTAATCTACGTGCAGAAACAGCAGAAGGAAGAATTGTTGCCATTTCGGACCGCATTGCGTATGTAACGCACGATATTGATGACGCAAAACGAGCAGGACTTCTTTCGGAGGAGTATCTTCCAACTGAAGCTCGTGAGGTTTTAGGAAATAGCTCACCTGAGCGCATTGAAAACATGGTTCACGATATTGTCTCTGAGAGCTCTCGCGTAGGCGATATTAAAATGACCGACTCTATGTGGGGCGCCATGATGACCATGAGAGCATTTCTGTTTGCTAATCTGTACGCATCAGGCGATGCAAAATATGAAGAGCCAAAGGCATATGACCTTATCATTGAGCTGTTTGATTACTTTGTTAACCATTTAGATGAGGTTCCTGCAGAATACAAGTGTCATGACTTTGATCATCCAGAGATTCAAGTAGCGGATTACGTGTCTGGTATGACCGATAGGTATGCAACAAGGATTTTTGAAGACCTTCGCTTGCCTCGTTCCTGGGGTAAGAGAAGATATGTAAAGTAAGTTTTCTGCAAACTAACCCTTGTACAGCTGAATATATTCACGTATACTTTCCGTCTGTGTGTTAACTATGTGTCGTTCGCAGGAAGCGTCGGCACCTCTAGAGATGAGGAAACAATGGACTACATTCGCGCTATTGAGCGTCAGCAGATCCGCGAGGACATTCCTGAGGTCCGCGTTGGTGACAACGTAAAGGTTCACTATCGCATCGTCGAGGGTGACCGTACTCGTGAGCAGGTCTTCCAGGGTGACATCATTCGTCTTTCCGGCGAGGGTTCCCGTGAGACTTTTACCGTTCGTAAGATCAGCTTTGGCATTGGTGTTGAGCGTACTTTCCCACTTCACTCACCAAAGATTGCTAAGCTTGAGGTTCTTCGCCACGGTGTTGTTCACCGCGCTAAGCTCTACTTCCTGCGCGATCGTGTTGGTAAGGCTGCTCGTCTTCGCGAGAAGCGCTAATCAACTTCATATACTCTTTAAAGCCGCCTCTGGGCGGCTTTTTTAGTACCATAGTCGTGTAGTTTGGAGAAAACATGGCTGATTCTGCTAAAGACATACTTGCTCGTTTAAGCGATGCCCCAGAGACTGAGGTATGCGAACTCATAGCTCGTTATAGCGAGGACCCCCGTAAACAGGTTATCAAGGCTCTAGAATCAGCTAAAAAGCGCATTGAAAAAGAACATTCCGAGAAGAACCGTGTAGAAGAAATGTATCGCTTTCAGAAGGAGCTTTCTGGGGGCGGACTTGTTGTTGGTGTTGATGAGGTGGGCAGAGGTTCTGTAGCTGGTCCTTTAACGGTTTGTGCGGTATGTTTGCCAGAGGATCCTATCATCTATGGACTAAACGATTCCAAAAAATTAACCGCAACAAAGCGAGAAATTCTAGCGGCACAAATTCAAGAAGTTGCTACAGCAATTGGCATTGCTCATATTGCTCCTCAAAGAATTGATGAAGTTGGCATGGCACAGTGTTTAAAAGACGCTATGCTTCAGGCTGTCAAAAACACAGGTATTGAGCCTGAATGCGTCTTGATTGATGGAAATCCTATGCATATCCACCCCAAAGAAAAGACTCTTGTTAAGGGTGATGCACGCATTGCTTCTATTGCTGCCGCTTCAATTGTGGCAAAGGTAACAAGAGATGCTCTAATGGTTGCCTATGACGAGGAGTACCCCGGCTATCACCTGGCAGAATGTAAAGGATATGCCTCTGCTGAACACATTGAAGCTATTGGTGAGATGGGACTTTCTCCCATACATCGTGCATCGTTTTGTGGAAACTTTGTTAAGACGCAAAGACTGTTTTAATACATCCAATTTAAGCAACCAGATTAACTTTCAGACGCAAATATGGACCCGTTCATTCAAAGAGGATTGAACGGGCTTTTTCTATAGCCGCAAGCCCGTAATATCAAATTTTTTACTTTCGTCAGAATCATTACGCTGTTTAGACAGACAGCAGTCAAGTTAGTGTCAAAGTGCTCCTGCAAACTGAACTCTCCCACAATGAAAGGAGAGTTATGAGCAAGAAAGACACAAGCAAGTATCCAGGTTCTTTGCCTAATGAAGTAGAGGAGAAACCCTCACCACAGGAGGAGCCAAAAGATCAGGACAAGGTTTCTGAAGAGGACAACGCACAAGAGGGAAGAATTCCGCTAGAAGAGATGTCTTCTCGCCAAATTGGCGAGAAAGGCGAGGAGATTGCAGCAAAATACCTCATCAAAAGAGGCTACAAAATTATCCAAACTAACTGGACGTGTCAGATTGGTGAGGTTGATATTGTTGCTCAAGATGGTGATAACGTTGTGCTTGTTGAGGTAAAGACAAGACGTATTTTGAACAAAGACGATAGCATCATGCCTGAGCTGGCCGTAAATAGGGCAAAGCAGGAAAAATACAGAACGCTTGCACTTATGTATGCAGCGCTTCATCCAGCACTTACCTCTATTAGATTTGATATTGTTGCTATTAATCTTGTAGCTCCAAGCACAGCAAGCCTAAGGCATTTAATTGGGGCATTTAGCTGGGATGAGCAATGAGCCAAGCAACCATCTGCGTTCATACAGCAACTCTTAGAGGAATTGAGGCAATACCTGTAGATGTGGAAGTGGGTATTTCAGGCGGCATACCTGGAATAACCATCGTTGGTATGCCCGACGGATCCATTATGGAATCTCGTTCTCGTGTGCGCTGCTCACTAAAAGCTGCTGGTTTTACCATCCCTCGATTACTGGTAACAATCAATTTGACGCCTGCAGATATAAAAAAGACAGGTACTGGATTTGATTTGCCTATAGCCGTTGCTATTCTTGCAGCTACTGGACAGATTCCTCAAGAGATTGTGCATAACAGGCTGTTTGTTGGAGAACTCTCATTAAACGGCAGAATCTCTTCAGTTAGAGGTATGGCAGCGTATGCAATGCTTGCTAAGAAGCTGGGAATGAAACTCATCTCCTCTTCAGATTGCAATTTGTTTGGTTCTGACTGGAGTCACGTCATAGGAATTCAATCATTGCTCAACTTGAGTTTAAGAGATCAATCATTCTGTAAGCCATTGGTTCAGCGTAAGCATTCTGCTGAAACAGTAATGCTCAGCGAGAATTTAGACTTTGAAGAGGTGATTGACCAGGAATTAGTCAAGCGAGCTATCGTAATCGCAGCCACAGGAAACCTGGGGATGCTCATGATTGGCCCGCCAGGTGCAGGTAAAACAATGCTTGCTAAAAGAATTCCAACTATCCTCCCAGAACTTTCTAAAGAAGAGCGCGATGAGGTATTGCTCATACATTCTGTAGCGGGGTGCGAAACAGATTCTATTCAAGCAGGTGTACGGCCCTTTAGGTCTCCTCATCATTCAGCTTCTGTAGCAGGCATGATTGGAGGTGGCAGACCTGTCATCCCAGGCGAAATTTCTCTTGCCCATAAAGGCGTGCTCTTTTTAGATGAGTTGCCCGAGTTTGCTTCTAATACGCTGCAGGTTTTACGTCAGCCAATCGAAGATGGATATGTACGTCTTGCGCGAGTGGATGGTATCTATAAGTTTCCTTCTCAGTTCCAGCTCATCGCTGCAGCTAATCCCTGTCCCTGCGGATACTTTGGAGATAAAACTCACACCTGCAAGTGCTCTCCAGGAAAGATTTCTACGTATCAATCAAAAATTGGAGGTCCTTTAATGGATCGAATAGATATTGTGTGTGATGTGGCCCGACCTTCTTCTGATCGAGTAATTCAAGGTGAGCTAGGACTCACTTCAGCAGGTATGCGCTCACTTGTTGTCTCTGGCAGAGACTTTGCTTCTTGGCGAGAAGAGCGTGGAGTAGATGGCACTTCTCGCCAAAAGTACGTGGAGAGCTTTGATGAATCGGCATTGCAGATGCTTCATAGATTTGCTCGTGGACTTCATTTAGGAGGTAGAGCAATAACGCGTACCTGCAGGGTTGCAAGGACTATCGCAGACATTGCTCACCATGAAAAAGTGACAAAAGACGACGTATCTGAAGCGGTTGCCTATAGGTCTCGTTCTTTGGAGTAGCAATGGAGAAATGGGAGATTTCATCAGAAGATGAGGACTATCCAAAAGAATTGCTACTGCTCAACCACCCGCCTGAAATTATCTATGGAATGGGGGATAGAAGCGTTTTGCAGCAACCTTGCATGTCTGTAATTGGGGCTCGTAGAGCCACTCCATATGGCATGGCAATTGCAGAAATGGCTGGTAGATGTGCTGCAGATAACAATATCGTGGTGGTATCCGGTGGAGCTCTTGGCTGCGATTATATGGCGGGTATGGCTTCTCTTAATGCTGGTGGAAAGACTGTTGTAGTGGCAGGCTGTGGTGCAGATGTGACATA
>CALBBS010000140.1 GCA_937926845.1 uncultured Atopobium sp.
GGCACTCCGCAGCAGATTTCCAAGGTTGTCGAAACTGTAAAAGCTCAGCAAATCCCCGCAGTATTCTGCGAATCCACGGTAAGCCCCAAGGCAATGCAGCAGGTAGCCGACGAGACGGGAGCTGTCCTCAAAACTGACGAGAAGAACATCTTGTACGTAGACTCCCTTTCGGAAGCCGACGGCCCCGTGCCCACCTATCTTGACCTGCTGCAACATGATGCAGACGCAATCGTATCTGGTCTCATGGGAAGGTAATTGTTCGATGAATCTTTGTGTTTCGCAACTTTGCGCCTGGTACGAGAAAAAAGACCGCGAGAAACCCGTCATTTATGACGTGAATTTCTCGCTTTCAACAGGAGATCTGTGCGCACTTGTTGGCGTCAATGGCGCCGGAAAATCTACGCTCTTCAAAGCACTGATGGACACCATCGCATGGGAGGGGTCACTTACTTGGGGTCAGCAACCTCTTTCACAGGCGCGCAAGCAGGGAAAAGTCGCTTACGTCCCTCAAACGGAGGCAATTGACGCGACGTTTCCGTTGCTCGTAAAAGACGTTGTTATGCAGGGTAGATATGTTCATCAGGGCTGGATGCGCATACCTTCCACTCAGGACAAAGAGCTAGTTGCCCAGGCGCTTGAACGCGTTAACCTGGCCGACCTTGCAGATCGTCCGCTTGCCCAACTCTCGGGCGGACAAAGAAAGCGTGTATTTGTGGCACGCGGAATAGCGCAAGCCGCTGAACTGGTATTTCTCGACGAACCGTTTGCGGGAGTAGACGCTCGCTCTGAGGCCATCATCACCGAACAGCTCAATAACCTCAGTAAAGAAGGCAAAACATTGCTCGTTTCAATTCACGACATCAATTTGGCTCAGCAAAAATTCCCGCTCTGCCTGGTCATCAATAAAACCATAACCGCGCAGGGTCCTTCGAAAGAAATTCTTTCTGGAGACGCCCTCCTGCATAACCTTGGTATTTCCGAAGATACTCACATTGAGGAGGTGCTCCATGCCTGAGGTAGACATTCTCCAATACGCATTCATGCAGCGAGCCCTCATCACCGGAATTGCAACCGCCATAGTCTGCGGGCTTTTGAGCTGCTGGATTACGCATATGGGATGGTCGCTCATGGGCGACGCCATCTCGCATTCTATTCTCCCAGGCGTGGTCATTGCTCACCTGCTGGGGCTTCCCTATCTGGTGGGAGCACTTGTGTTTGCTCTCATTACCGTGGTGTTGGTCGGACAAGTCAAAAAGAGCCAAATTGTGCGCCCCGATACTGCTATCGGCATTGTATTTACAACGTTTTTTGCGTTAGGAACAGTTCTCATATCAAAGGTTCCAAGCCAAATTAACCTCTCACACATACTCTTTGGAAACCTTTTGGGGGTCACAACTCCCGATATGCTGCAAGTTCTTTGTATTGGCCTGCCTATTGCAATCCTACTCATCCTTAAAAATAAGGACCTGACCTTGCTTTCATTTGATCCCACGCAGGTTCAAGCAATCGGTCTTTCTACTAAAACACTCACTTCATTCTTGCTTGTTGCCCTAGCCCTCGCAATTGTCATATCGCTCCAGGCAGTTGGCGTCATTTTGTCAGTCTCGCTGCTTATTGTTCCGGGTGCCTGCGCAAGGCTTCTTACCAATCAGATGCGGCATATGCTCTGGATTTCTCCGCTTATTGCCACGGTTTGCGTTTTGATTGGAATAACAGGCAGTTATTACTTAGACGCCTCTTCTGGAGGAATGATTGGACTCACCCTCGGCGTGGTTTTTTGTATCATTTTTATACTAAAGAGTTTACCTAAGCTTACTTTTGGGCATATACTAGACAAGAACTAAGAAAGGAGGACCAATGCATACACTCAACACATCAAAAGCCCAGCTCACGCACACAACCCGCGCACAAAAGCTCTTGCACAGGCAAGCCTCAGCAGCTCTCAGAACATCCATTGGTCTTATGGTCGGAGCTCTTCTTATTGCGATGGTTCATTAAGGCTTCATCTCATAAATCACCCAGATTTGGCGAGAAACCCCCTCTATTCAAAGGGTTTCTCGCTAAATTTTTATATAAGTGTTTGAACGAGAATACCTACGGATACTGACGCAAGGTTGGACAAGATTGAAAGAGTCCATGGGGTGTTGCTTACTCTTTTTACCTTGTAAATAAAACCTTCAACAGCAATAACAACCAGCTCAACAGTTATGACGCACGCCCAGTACTGAACGTCGTTAGCAACTACATCAACAAGGGCGCTTGTGATAAAAACAGCAATTGGATTAGTAAGCACTTGAGCAGCAACAACAATCAACAGTGCTTGATTGTCTTTAACGCCCAGCGATTTTGCGACAATAAGCTCAACAGTAATAGTCAGAATCAGACAAAACGCAAATATCGGAATAATGGTCATCAAATACGGCAATAAAAATGTTTGATCGTCCATGCCATTAGCCTTCTACTTGTTTGTCTTCAGCGTCAAGTTTGTCTTTAGCCACAGGATAGTCTTCAACTGAGAGTTTAACTTCACCTGTAAGCCCATCTTCAGTTGCAAGTTCTTCGGCCGGTTCGGATAGCCCTACCGTTAGAGCATCTTCCTCTGCAGTCTCAGCAACCTGTGCTGCTTGGAGCATGCGCTCATGTCCAAATGGACCCGTGACCACAGTGTCTTTGACCAGTGTAAGACCTACGCCCAATGCAAGTGCCGAGACCAAACTCATAGCAGAGAGCATCAATGGGTGCTCAATTCGGAATCCCAAAAGTGCAGGCAGCGCACCAACAGCTAGAGAGAAACTAGCCAGTCCAAACGCAGTGCCTTTTGCGTTAGGCAAGATATTTGCCAGAGATGCCAGCGTAATGGACATAGTAAAGTTGAAGAAAAATACACCCAGAAGGCCCATAACCGGTATCTCCCATGAGGGAGCAAATAAAGTAGCTGCGACAATGAGCGAGAAGATCGCTGTAGTCCTGAAGCCAATACGATCAGCAACCACTCCACCAAGAGCTTTACCTGCAAATACGCCAAGGATGCTTAATACCAGTAAGAGCATCTCGCTCTTCCAAGGAAATGCCATAACCATGCCGACATAGCTTCTCAGCGCCACCACAAGGCTCAGCAGGACAATTGCAAGCAATGTATTGAACGAAAGCCTAGGAATATCAAACGAAACGTTATGCACGTTCCAGTACTTCTTGTTAACCTTTTGTACTACAAGCGTGATAAGCGCACATAAGAACAACAGCACAAGCAGGGAAAACGCAATCTGAAGTCTTTCCATTTGAGCACTTTGTGTGCCTAAAAAGACTCCAATTGCACCAGTTGCAATAAAGATTCCCGAAGGTCCTGCATGTTTTTGCGAGATATTAAGGACGCTCAGTCCACCTGCACTATGGAAGAGTGCGTTTCCAATCGCAAGCAAAAGAATCGCAAGCCATTCGAGAAGGGCTATAGGGACCAGCGAAAGAATAACTCCAGCGCACACTAAAGCATACGAAAGTAAGGCGGCATAGGAGTTCTTATCCAGCTGATCCAGCGCGATTCCTATAGGTAGCTGCAGGGTAAAGGCAACTATGTCATACAGTAAAATACTTAGCGCAACAACTTCCAGCGAACCCTGGCCAGACTCGCCCAACACTCGGCTTACGGCACAGAGCATTGAAGATACGCAGGCAAAGTCAACTACAAAGTGGCAAAGCGCATATGCAAACGTAGTGACTTCTTTTTTGGGAAGAATCTTCTGTGTTGTGGACAAGGTTTTACCTGCGACGCCTTATGATCATAATGAAGCCAATTACTGCCACAAGAGTAGAAACTGCAGCCATGGCTAAGAAGCTAGATGATCTACCGATTCTTGGCGTATCAATAACATCAGCTAATGCGATAACGGGTAGCGCAATTGTCATGACAAAAGTGCTGGCAGCAAGCGCAATTTTTTGGGCTGAACCCAAACTAGAACGTAGATGACGATACAGTGACATAGTACCTCCTTCATCAACTTTTTAATATTTTACCAGCACACACGCCGCGTTCCAAATGTACTCCCGTAAACGGTATAAAAAGCGCCCGACAAGTGTGAACTGCCTCCCATTTCTTGGACATAAGAAATGGGAGGCAGTTCAATGTCAGGCACTTTACAATCAATTGAGGTTTTTCTCCTCAATACGTTAGGTTTAACCTTGCGGTCATCCCAGCTTTTAACCTTACTAAGATTAGTTTTCAGCCTTCTTGATCTTCTCGCCAAGTTTTTCATCAATGACGACGTAGAGGTAGCCCAGGGCAACAAAGACAATAATCAGGATTACAATGGTCAAAGCAACTGTTGGGACTCCTAGCTTGTCAAAGTCCATAAATCCATAAGGCCAGCGAGACTTCTCTTTAATCTGCACGCCAAAGCCCAGGACCAAAACAATAATGTATGCAAAATACGTGAGTGGATACAAAGGCCAGATCAGAGGCTCTTTGAAGCCCATAGTTGGCTTCTCGTCAAAGAGCAGCCAGTCCAAAACGGCGCAGATAGGAATCACATCATGCAGAATAAAATTGTTGAACTTAAAGACGCCGTTAACAAAAACCTCGCCGTGATCAAGCAGGAAATAAGCTACCAGGCCAGTTACGGTAATACCCAGCATAAGCGTGTGTTTGACCGTTGGCATCCATGGCTTCTGAGCGGTCTCGGGATGCTTGTAAGCCTGGAACAGTGCGCCCCAATAATAGGCAACAAGTAGCAGGTTAGAGATGTTGGTGAAGTAATACAAGAAAGAAACGCGGAAGTTCATTCGGAAGACGCCCGCAGAATCACACAGCACAAAGGTGCCAATCACAGCAATAAACAGCTTGAAAATAAATGACGCTTTCTTAGATTTAATCAACGCAGTACCTCCTTCTGTAAAGCGAGAGGTCACTGTAAACCTAGCGCGCCGCGACAAAAATACGTAATTCTCAGAGTTAACAGTTATGTTTCAAATGAAAAAGATTCAAAAAAATGCGGTCTTCTCACTTTTGGCGAGAAGACCGTGAAATGGCGAGAAAATCGCAGATATCGAAGGTGTACAAGGCCAACCAGGACTGCGTTACTGAAGCGCGTGCTTAATCACAAGAATTGGATGGTGCAGCAAAAGTCGAGGTCCCGTGGATTTCATGACCTCTTTGACGCGAGCGCGCATCTCTTTGCCGTAGCAATGCGATTTGCATTTTGAACAAAACGTCTTTGTCTCAATATAAGGACAGCGGTCCACACGCGTATGTGCATACTTCTCAAGCTCAGCGCACTCGTCGCACAGAGGTTCGTGAGCTTTGGTGCGATGGTGCTTCTCGCAATAAAAACGAATCATTAACGAGATAAGATCTTTTTCTTTTTGACGTTTCTGCGCAATTTCTTCAGGTGTCATCAGCTCACTCGTCCCCCATCAACGGTGTAAACAACATCTGCAATTCCCATGGTAGAAGCCCTGTGAGAGACAAGAACCACAGACTTGCGCTCAGTTTCTTTATCAAGCGAGCGCAAGATAATTGCCTCGTTTAGGCTGTCTAAGTTACTGGTTGGCTCGTCAAGCAGCATGAGTGGCGCGTCATGCAAGAATGCGCGAGCAAGGCCAATGCGCTGGCGCTCTCCACCAGAAAGTGAGTCACCAAGTTCTGCAACAGGCGTATCG
>CALBBS010000141.1 GCA_937926845.1 uncultured Atopobium sp.
CTGACCTGCTGCTGCTCGACGAGCCCACCAACCACCTGGACGCCGAATCCGTGCTCTGGCTGGAGCAGCACCTGCAGTCCTACGAGGGTGCCGTCATCGCGATTACCCACGACCGTTACTTCCTCGACCACGTTGCCGAGTGGATCGCTGAGGTTGACCGCGGTAACCTGTACCCCTACGAGGGTAACTACTCCACCTACCTGGAGAAGAAGCGCTCCCGCCTCGAAGTTCAGGGCAAGAAGGACGCTAAGCTCGCTAAGCGCCTGAGCGAGGAACTGGACTGGGTCCGCTCCAACGCTAAGGGCCGCCAGGCTAAGTCGAAGGCTCGTCTGGCACGCTACGAGGAGATGGCTGCGGAGGCTGAGAAGACCCGCAAGCTTGACTTCGAAGAGATTCAGATTCCTCCGGGACCGCGCCTGGGTAACGTGGTTATTGAGGCTGAGAACCTGCAGAAGGGCTTTGACGGCCGCTCCCTGATTAACGGTCTGTCCTTCTCCCTGCCCCGTAACGGCATTGTGGGTGTGATTGGTCCTAACGGTGTGGGTAAGTCCACCCTGTTCAAGACCATCGTTGGTCTGGAGCCCCTCGACGGCGGCTCCCTGAAGGTCGGCGAGACCGTCAAGATTTCGTACGTTGACCAGAACCGCGCGAACATTGACCCGGAGAAGAGCCTCTGGGAGGTTGTCTCTGACGGCAACGACTTCATCAAGGTGGGAGACACGGAGATTCCAAGCCGTGCCTATGTGGCTAGCTTCGGCTTTAAAGGACCTGACCAGCAAAAACGTGCTGGCGTCCTTTCTGGTGGCGAGAGGAACCGTCTAAACCTTGCCCTTACGCTTAAGCAGGGTGGAAATCTCCTGCTTCTGGACGAGCCTACCAACGACCTCGATATTGAGACGCTGGAAAGCCTTGAGGATGCACTTGAGCGCTTCCCAGGATGCTCGGTGGTTACCAGCCATGACCGTTGGTTCTTGGACCGCATTGCTACGCACATCCTTGCGTGGGAGGGCGACGACGAGAACCCAGGCAAGTGGTTCTGGTTTGAGGGTAACTTTGAGGCTTACCAGGCCAATCGTATCGAAAGACTTGGTCAGGAGGCTGCTCGTCCTCATCGCATTCATCGCAAGCTCACCCGCGACTAACGTATAGGCGGCGCAAGCGTAGCTCATTCAAACAGAAGATAAAAATAGTAACTATTTTTATCATTAAGATTTTGTGCAATCTGTTTAAGAGACTTACAACTGGGTATCAAAAATGAGAAGCCAAAGAGCTTCTCATTTTTTGAGAAAAAGTTACGAGGAAAGAGAAGAACATGGCACTTGACACAAACGTTGGTAACATCCTTAACCAGCAGATTAACAAAGAGTTTTACTCTGCATATCTCTACCTGACCTTTGCAGATTTTTATGAGGAGCAGGGTCTTAAGGGCTTTGCAAACTGGTATGTCATTCAGTCTCAGGAAGAGCTTGCTCACGCACGCATTCTTCGTCGTTATCTGCTTGACAACGATTGGACTCCAACCATGGAGGCAATCGCAAAGCCTGACCTTACCTTTACCAAGGTAGTTGAGCCAATCAAGGCAGCATACGAGCACGAGCAGTTCATTACCGCAAGCATTAACGAGTGCTATGCCGTTGCTCAGAAGGCAAACGATTTCCGCACTATGCAGCTACTTGACTGGTACGTTAAGGAGCAGGGCGAGGAAGAAGCAAATGCTTCCGATCTTCTCAAGGCAGTAGAGATCTTTGGTGGAGATCCAAAGAACCTGTATGACCTTGACCGCGAGAACGCTGCTCGCGTTTACGTTGCACCAACTATGCCAATGTAAGTAGCAGCTTAAGCGCGACCCGCACGCAGGTGCGCGGCTTGCTCGCAGCTTACGTGCTACAGTGGAGTTTCAATAGCCTCTGAGGTATTAGAAGAATTATCTGATAGCTCAGCAAAGATGGCACCGCCTATGATGCAGGCGGTGCCTATTATTTTGAGAAGACCAAAAGGCTCGCCAAGGATAAGTGCCGAGAAAATAACTGCAGATAGTGGCTCAAGGTAGCCAAAGACTGCCACGCGCTGAACTGGAATCTTGGTAAGTTGTGGGAAATACAAAAATGATCCAAGGCCTGTGTTAAAGAGGCCGATGGTCAAAACGGCAAGCCAATTTACCGATGCTGGATCCGCGGGCAGCTCAATGCCATGGAATACAACAGTAACCAGAGCAACAATAGCGCAGCCAATGCCCAGCTGAATACTGGTGCCTTCAATACCAGAAACATCTTTGAGCTGCCTGTTACAAATAACCATGACGGCATAAAGAACAGCAGAGAGAGCGCCTAGAAGAAGGCCAGCTGGCGAGAGGTTCAGTCCAACTCCATAGCCAATAATAAGGGCAGCTCCAATAACAACTATAAGGAAGCCAAGTATCTTTTTAGCAGTGAGTTTCTCGCCAAATAAAAGGGGAGAGAGTGCCATTACAATAACGGGACCGCAGTAATACTCAAGTGTTGCGATTCCAACGCCCACCAGGTGATACGCCTCAAAAAGGAAGGTCCACTGAAGACCCAAGGCAATGCCTGATCCAACGAGCGCCTGGAAGTCCTTGGGGTAGTTTTGAATGGTAAAAGCCTCTTTTTGTACAAGCTTAACTACGAGCAAAAAGAGCGTTCCCAAAAGCATACGGAAGAAGACAATTTGGTAGCTAGGAAGATTGATAAAGCTTGCAACGATTCCGTTAGAACCGCAGATGATAAGCGCAATTAGGTAGAGCACGGTAGGTTTAAATGTGGCGTCTCTCATCGGCTACTCGCAAATTTCTGTATCCACGGACTGTGGAATTCTGTCGTTACAAATTACCTGGTAGAACAGTTTTTCTTGCTCCCGTTGATCGAAGGTCTGGCCAAGCATCCACATAGTTTTTGCAACCAGAGCTTCGGTAGTCATATCGTCTCCAGAGAGAACGCCGGGCATATCTTGATAGGTTCTACCAACTTCATATAAACCCAGGTCAAGACCCTCTTCAGGAACTTGTGTGGTAATAACTACGGTGCGACCAGACGCAATCCAATCGGTGATAGCTTCTTCGTAAGAGCCGTCGTATGAGGGGATGCCACCAATGCCAAAGGTTTCAAGCACAATGGCGTCGTAGTCATTCTTTAGAAGGTAGAAGATAGATGGATTAAGCTCGGGGGTCAGTTTAAGCACTATGACACGCGTATTGAGCGTTTCATAGGTTGTAAGACCGCCATCTACCTGCTCTTCATTTGGCGCACTACGAATAATCTTGTTGCCACGGATGTGGGCAAGCGGTGGATAATTCATGCTCGTAAATGCATTGAAGCTCAGTGTGCGCTGTTTATGAGCGCGGGTGCCGGCAATAACCTCGTTGCCAAAAACCACCACAACTCCGGCGCTTTTGTCGTCGAGTGCGTAGAGAACGGAGTGGTAGAGGTTGAGCTTGGCGTCAGTAAACGGATTTGCCATTGGCTGTTGAGAGCCTGTGAGCACAATGGGTTTCTCGCTATTTTGGATGAGGTAGGAGAGGGCAGCGGCGGTATATGCCATGGTATCGGTGCCGTGAAGGATAATAAAGCCGTCGTAGGCATCGTACGACTCAATAATGGCGTCTCTGATCTGGAGCCAGTTTTGAGGACGCATATTGGTGCTGTCGATATTCATGACTTGTTTGAAATCAAATTCGCAGAGGTCATGAACAAGAGGGACGTTGGCTAAAAGCTCTTCTCCTGAAAGTGAGGGAGCCAAGCCCGATTCAGTGGAAACAGAAGCAATAGTTCCTCCTGTTGCCATCAGTAAAAGTTTCTTCACACGTCCCCCATGAACTCCAATTGTGCAGACTTTACAGAAAATCAGTCTGTATAGCGCTTTATTGTAACGGGATAGATGCTTTTCAGGGCGAGAAAAGCAAAGTCGGTGTATTCTTTTTTCGGTAAACGAATCTTTTAGCAAGGATTGTTGATGGCAGAGAATAACCTCTTTGGTTTTGGTAAGAAGAAGCGTCCAGCTCATGTCCCGCCAACTATTTCTAGAGGCGGAGAGTCTTCCACGTCTCCTCGTGAGGTACGAGGCCGTCATGCAGCTGTTGGAAGCCGTGTTCAGG
>CALBBS010000142.1 GCA_937926845.1 uncultured Atopobium sp.
GAGCTATTTGCCGGTTTTTCTCGCCAAGTCTGAGCTGTTTTACTCAGACATGATGCGGTTTTCAGGCTGACTATACTTAATCAGGCAGCGCATTTGTACTAAGTTCGCGCCTACAGAAGGGAAGCGCTCCTACATGCTGCATCGACCAGTTTGTGGAGAAAAATTTCTCGAAAATTGAGACTAGACCAAAGCTAGAAAAGTCTATAGAATATCCTCTGCACTTGATGCCGCTATAGCTCAGCTGGTAGAGCAACTGACTTGTAATCAGTAGGTCCCGGGTTCGAAGCCTGGTGGCGGCACCACTTGAATTTTCAGCCAGGCATCTCCTGGCTTTTTTCGTGCGAATTTTAGGGCATTCGCAATGTATCGCGTATAGCTCCTATAGACAACCGAAAAAGTCCGTATGCGTCTGGCAAGAAACCCGCTTGGAGTTGTGGCGAGAAAATCGGTGGAGTTGTGACGAGAAACTCGCTTGAAGTTGTGGCAAAAACCGCATGGAATTGTGTCGAGAAAATCGCTTGGAATTGTGGAAAAATTTTGATAAGATACGCCCGGTTGGGTGGATTACGTTGACAAGATTTTTATTCAATCGTAATATTTTCCCGCTTACGAGGTAATTGGAAGTTTAACTAGACTTTCTACGTGCGTTAAATCGCAAGGTACAGCACACACAATTACTTCAAGAGTGCTTGAAAACGGCATTCGGGGATATGGCACAGCGGCAACTGCGGCGGACTGTAAATCCGCTCCCTTTGGGTTCCTTGGTTCGAGTCCAAGTATCCCCACCACGCCCGTGTAGCTCAGTAGGTAGAGCACTTCGTTGGTAACGAAGAGGTCACCGGTTCAAATCCGGTCGCGGGCTCCATTTTTCAAGCGGCATTTATGCCGGCGTAGCTCAGCTGGTTAGAGCACACGGCTCATACCCGTGACGTCACTGGTTCGAATCCAGTCGCCGGTACCAGACTCTTTACGGCGTACATGTCCTAGACATTTGCGCCGTTGAGTATAAACAGACGTTTTTTCACCACGGTCTAGCCCGAGGGTTAGTTCCAGAAGGAGGATTGGCAATGGCCAAGGAAAAGTTTGACCGCACAAAGCCACACGTAAACATCGGTACCATTGGTCACGTCGACCACGGTAAGACTACCCTTACCGCAGCAATCACCAAGGTTCTCTCTGAGACCGAGGGCTGCAAGGCAGACTATACCGCCTTCGAGAACATCGATAAGGCTCCAGAGGAGCGTCAGCGTGGTATTACCATTTCCGTTGCTCACGTTGAGTACGAGACTTGGGAGCGCCATTACGCTCACGTCGACTGCCCTGGCCACGCAGACTACATCAAGAACATGATTTCTGGTGCAGCTCAGATGGACGGCGCAATCCTCGTTATTGCTGCAACCGATGGTCCTATGGCTCAGACTCGTGAGCACATCCTTCTCGCACGTCAGGTCGGCGTTCCTTACATCGTCGTCTTCCTGAACAAGTGCGACATGGTCGACGATGACGAGCTCATCGATCTCGTCGAGATGGAGACCCGTGACCTTCTCTCCGAGTACGACTTCCCAGGTGATGACCTTCCAATCATCCGTGGTTCCGCTCTCGGCGCTCTTAACGGCGAGGAGAAGTGGGTTGAGTCCATCCGTGAGCTCATGCACACTGTTGACTCCTACATCCCAACACCAGCTCGTGACAACGAGAAGCCATTCCTGATGGCAATCGAGGACGTCATGACCATTTCTGGTCGTGGTACCGTTGCTACCGGCCGTGTTGAGCGTGGTGAGCTCAAGCTCAACGATCCAGTCGAGATCGTTGGTATTAAGCCAACCCAGAGCTCTGTTGCTACCGGCATTGAGATGTTCCGTAAGACCATGGACTTCTGCGAGGCTGGCGACAACGTTGGTATCCTTCTTCGTGGTGTTAAGCGCGAGGACATCGAGCGCGGTCAGGTTCTCTGCAAGCCTGGTACCGTTACTCCACACAAGAAGTTCACCGGTGAGGTTTACGTTCTTACTAAGGAAGAGGGCGGTCGTCACACCCCATTCTTCTCTGGTTACCGTCCACAGTTCTACTTCCGTACAACTGACGTAACCGGCGACATCTACGAGCTCACCGATGCAAACGGTGGCAAGGTAGAGATGGCTATGCCTGGTGACCACATCACCGTTGGTTGCGAGCTCATTCACCCAATTGCTCTTGAGCAGGGTCTGAAGTTCGCTATCCGCGAGGGTGGCCACACCGTCGGCGATGGCCGTGTTTCCACCGTCATCGAGTAACTTCTTTTAAAGTTGCTAACTTGCCCGGCGTGCTTTTTGCGCGCCGGGTTTTTTGTCGAGAAAAAATATGTGAACGCCTAGAGTAATTAGAGAAAAGTATTGACATCTCTGGGTGATGGATGCTAACCTAAGCAACCGCGTCACATTTCGAGAATACATCTCGTGACCGTGTTCAGGAGGATCAATGCGTACACTCGTTACTCTCGCCTGCACTGAGTGCAAGCGTCGTAATTACACTACGGACAAGAATAAGTCCAACAACCCAGATCGTATGGAGTTGAAGAAGTACTGCCCATGGTGCCACAAGCACACGGTACATCGCGAGACCCGCTAGGCTTGGTGGGTTTGTTCTAGGCCAGTAGCTCCAATGGTAGAGCGGCGGTCTCCAAAACCGTTTGTTGAGGGTTCGAGTCCTTCCTGGCCTGCCAGATAACTTCACCGGTCTTCCCATAAGGGTAGGCCGGTTTGTATGTAGGTATATGACATCCAAGGGAGCGTGGGATGGCAAATAAGGAGCGCAATAAGAGGAGCGCACGTAAGGCTCGCGCAGAAGAGCGCGCCCAGCGTGAGGCCCTTCAGGCTGAAGCTACTCCTGAAGCTTCTGCTAAGGCCACTAAGGCCGAGGCAAAGAAGCAGGAGAAGTCCATTCAGCGTAACGCTAACCCTGGCTTCTTTGGCCGCCTGGGTGCTTATTTTGCAGGCGTTCGCACAGAAATGCACCGCGTTGTGTGGCCTTCAAGCTCTGAGCTTGCTGGTTTCTCTGTAGCCGTAATTGCAACAATCATTTTCTTTGGCTTGGTAACTTGGCTGGTTGATACTGGCATTGTTGCTGGTCTCGTCGCCTTTACTGGACTGAGGGGATAATCAATGGCTAAGCGCTGGTATGTAGTTCACACCTATTCAGGTTATGAGAACAAGGTAAAGACAGACCTTGAGCACCGTATTGAGACCTATGGCCTTGAGCGTGCTGTTGTTGATATTCAGATTCCTACTGAGGAAGTTACTGAGGTCAAGGACGGCGGCAAGCGCGAGACCAAAGAGTCCAAGGTTTTTCCAGGTTACGTTCTTGTTCGCATGGAGCTGGATGACAATACTTGGGCTGTTGTTCGCAACACCCCAGGCGTAACTGGTTTTGTTGGCATTGACGGCAAGCCAGTTCCTCTGCGTCGTGATGAGTTCGATAAGATCATGCGTCGTGGTGGCATGAAGACGGGTAGCCCTGTACCTAAGCGTACAGCAACCAATATTGAGGTCGGTCAGGCAATTCACGTTCTTTCTGGTCCTCTCGCTGACTTCGACGGAACTGTTTCTGAGGTCAACGCAGAGTCCGGCAAGATCAAAGTTATGCTCACCATCTTTGGTCGCGAGACTCCGGTTGAGCTCACCATGGATCAGATTTCCCTGATAGACTAGTAACTAACGGCTTATCCCGCACTTCTCGTCCCTTGTGGATTGCTTCTCGGGAGTGCGCGAGAATAGACTCAAACGTATTCAAACAGGAGGCTTAACATGCCCGCAAAGAAGGTTGTTAACTTTATTAAGCTGCAGATTCCTGCAGGCCAGGCAAACCCAGCTCCTCCAGTAGGACCAGCTCTGGGTGCTGCACAGGTCAACATTATGCAGTTCTGCCAGGCATTCAATGCTGCAACTCAGGACAAGGCTGGCGATATCATCCCAGTCGAGATTTCTGTTTACGAGGATCGTTCCTTTGACTTCGTAACCAAGACTCCTCCAGCAGCTCAGCTCATCAAGAAGGAGCTTCACCTCAAGGGTGGTTCCGGTGTTCCTCAGCGCGATAAGGTTGGCCAGCTCTCCCAGGAGCAGCTCACCAAGATTGCTGAGATCAAGATGCCTGACCTCAACGCAAACGACATTGAGGCTGCAAAGAAGATCGTCGCTGGTACCGCTCGTTCCATGGGTGTAACCATCGCCGAGTAGTGTTTACTCCCGTCAGCCATCTACGTGGCTGACGGTTGTTTTTGTCAGAGCATCCGACGTTAGTGTACGTAGTTGGGTTTCTCGCCAAGAGAGCGTAGCTATAGACGGAAGATGCAGGAGTGGGAGGGCAGACGCCCGCTAACCACAGGAGGTACATAATGCCTAAGCACGGAAAGAACTACAAGAATGCAGTTGCCAAGGTAGACGGTGCAAACCTCTACAGTCCAAAAGAGGCAGTTACCCTGTCTAAGGAGCTTGCAACTGCTAAGTTTGACGAGACCATTGAGGTAGCAATTCGCCTTGGTGTTGATACTCGTAAGGCTGATCAGAACGTTCGCGGTTCTATCTCTCTGCCTCACGGCACTGGTAAGTCCGTTCGCGTTGCAGTCTTCGCAGAGGGCGAGAAGGCCCGCGAGGCTGAGGCAGCTGGCGCTGACTACGTTGGTTCCGACGAGCTGATCGCAAAGATCGCTGGCGGCTGGACCGACTTCGACGCAGCGGTT
>CALBBS010000143.1 GCA_937926845.1 uncultured Atopobium sp.
AGGTCGCCGTAGAGGAAGGTGTAGCTGTTAGAGAGGTCGTAGTGGCGAGTGTGGGTGTCCAGGAAGTTCTCGTAGGTGAGCTCGGGGATTGCACGAGGCTTACCACCGGATTCTTTGCCGTATGCGGTGTCAGGGAAGAGAGCCTCGCTGACAGAATCGTAGAGAACACGGTCAGGGTCAGAGAGGGCACCCTTCATTTCGTTGAAGACAACGCCGTTATAGCTTAGATTGCCCTGCTCGTCAGCCTCTAGGTGCCAACCTTCTTGCTCAAAGATGCGCTTGCGCTTATAGATTGCAGGATGCAGAACGGCGTCTAGGTATACGCTCATCAAGTTTTCCAAGTCAGCTACATTGGTGCTGGCCACAGGGTACACTGTCTTGTCAGGGTAAGTCATTGCGTTCAAGAACGTCTGCATAGAGGTCTTGAGCAGGTTAACAAACGGCTCCTTAACAGGATAGGCATCGGAGCCACAGAGAACTGAGTGCTCCAGAATGTGGAAGACGCCAGTGTGATCTACAGGAGGTGTCTTAAAAGCAATGGCAAACGAGCGGTTATCGTCGTCGCAGGCAAACCACATAAGGCGGGCACCTGTGGGAATGTGCTTAAAGATATAGGCGTAGCCAGAAATCTCGTTAACCCACTCAGCCGAGATTACCTCAAAGCTTTTGTCTTCTGCGTGAAGCGTGCCAACAGAAAACGCACTGTCCATCTGCGAATACTTAGACGTCATAAGCTGCCAATCTATACGAAAACTTACGTGAGCATTAATGCCGTTTTTTGGGACCATCTTGCCCTAACTGAGCCGTTTAGAGACCTAAGACTCTGCACGGAGCAGGGAAAGGTGGATTTTTGTTATTGTGATACTACCGCGTCAGAGAAAAAGTGACACTTGTATCCGTATTTTGTAATGAAAGATTTATACCCAGATGAATGATTTCATTTCTAATGAGAGTGGTGTGGAGTCTTCTAAGACTGCAGACGTTATAGAGACTCCAGTAGAAGAGGAAGCACTTGGTAGCGACGACGCTGAAATAACCCCTGATAACAAGAAGAAAATCTATCGAGGAATGCTCTTTGTCTTGATTGGTGGAGCTTCCTGGGGCGCATTTGGAACCGCTGCAAAGTACCTGCTTGATACCTATCACGTTGATCCGATGTGGTTGATTGATATTCGTGAGCTTTGTGCCTGCTGGTTATTTTTGGGCACTGCCTTTGCAATTGATAGAAAAAACCTCACAACTGTCATGAGGAAGCCAAAAGAGCTGACAAAAATATTTGTGGTTAGCTTGTTTGCTATTCTTTTCTCGCAGGTAGCCTATATTTATGCAGTTAATGCCACTAATTCTGGGACTGCAACCATCATGCAGTCGCTGGGTATGTTGGGGGTATTGGCTTTTGTCTGCGTGGTGGGCAAGCGCTGGCCTCGCCGCCGAGAGATTCTTGGTATTGTTTTGGCGCTTATTGGCACCTATCTCTTGGTAACAGGAGGAAATCCAGGCTCGCTTAACCTACCAACAGCAGGTATTTTCTGGGGCGTTATGTGTGCGTTTGCTCAGGCAGCTCTTTCGATTTTGCCAAAGCCTCTGATGGAAAAGTGGGGAAGCTTTACCGTTAACGGCCTAGCTTTTCTGTTCTCAGGCACGCTCATTGCCGTGTTTTATCAGCCCTGGAACCATATGCCTCAGCTGGACGCCTTTGGTGTTTTGCTGGTAGTTATTGGTGTGCTGGTGGGAACCTTCTTGGCTTATGGTCTCTACCTGCAGGGCGTTAAGGACGCAGGTTCACTTAGAGCGGTCCTGTTGGGTACTATCGAGCCCGTTATGGCAACCATTACCACCGTACTGGTGCTTGGAACTACCTTTAGCGTTGCCGACCTCATCGGCTTTGCCCTCATCCTGGCGATGGTCGTGCTCACCGCCTAACCGTGCCCGACAACAAAAACCCCGCAGGTAAACTGCGGGGTTTTAACGTTCTCTAAAGGTTATGTGGCCAGAAGCTTAGATGAGCTCCATCTGCGTAAGAACTGCCGAGTACCAGCCGTTTGGATTAGCCGGGTTGTACTTTGCAGCTCCAGAAACAGAAAGCCTTCCGCCGTAACCAGCAGCAAGACCAGCTGTGTGATCCCAGATAGCCTCTTCCCAGCTACCCCAGCTTGAAGAGCCCCAGCCCCATGCGTTGTATGGGAGGAAGTTATACCTACCCTTTGTACTCTCAACTGCAGAAATAGCAGGCGATAAACGTGGATCAACGCCGTAGGCCCATGCAGCCTCGGCAAAGGTTGAGCCGTAGCCAGCAAGAGGGGAGCCAGCAAGATAGGCGTCAATTCGAGCGCCCCAGCTGCTTACAAAGTTGGTCTTATCGCTTGACCAGTCAACATTTTGAGCCGAAGGAGTTGATGGGGTAGTGACCTCAGTGGTATTACCAGAAGCGTTGGTAAAGGTGGTCTCAGTAGAAGCCTCTTTTAGTGCTTCTTCTGCAGCAGCTGCTTCTGCTGCGGCCTGCTGAGCTTGTTCTGCCTGCAATTGCTCTCTTGTTGCAATTGCTGCATTCATAGCATCCTCAGCAGCCTTCTTCTGCTCTTCTGCTTCTGCCATCTGTGCATTTAAAGATGACTGAGTCTCGGAAAGCTCTTTGCTAAGATCAACCAGGTGGTTGATAGCATCTGAATTTTTGTTCTGGATAATCTCAAGATACTGAATAACAGCAATCAAATCATTAAAGTTATCTGCCGATAAAAGCAGATCAATAATTCCCATGGAGCCCTGCTGCATACGATACATTGCTCTAATAGACTCTGCAGCTTTTAGGCGCTGCTCTGGGAGTTGCTGTTCAATCTCTGCAATACGCGCCTCATTATCTGCAATCTGTTTTTGCAGTTCAGCCACACGCTGATTGGCGGCATCGTAATCAGAATTGGTTTGCTCTACCTTGGCCTGGAGCTCTTCAAGAGTCTCTGCCTGAGCTCTTGAGACGCCAAACAAAAAGGTATTAACAACAAGCACTGCTGCAAGGAGTGCTGTCATAAGGGTAGAGCATGAAGGTAGGCGTCTATGACGCATATATTTGTTCAAATCGACCTCCGCGATTGGGGGCTTCCGATTAGTGCGCAGTTAGTGCCATCCGCTCATTACTGGCTTCAAGCGCAAGGTCAGATAACACTTGACCTCAAAAATACGCATAATCGCTTCTCTCCGCTCGTGCGAGGGTGTCAATTCTACTTGTTTTTGGCTCCAAATGCCAACTTTGCAGAAAACAAGGCACTTTTAAAGTAGTAAAGTCGTTAGGTAAAACCGTGAACGGTAGGAAAAGAAAGGGCGAACGGATTGCGTACAATAGGTTCGTAATCAGTCCCCAAGGAGGTTTTAGTGGAGTCGGCAATTTTGTGGATTGAAGCGCTTAAATCAGCGTTATTTGGCGTAGTTGAGGGTATTACCGAGTGGCTACCTATCTCATCAACAGGCCATATGCTGCTGCTCAATCAGTTTTTACCACTCAATGTCTCTGAAGACTTTTGGAATATGTTCCTAGTAGTTATTCAGCTTGGCGCAATTCTTGCAGTATGCGTGGGATTTTTCCACAAGCTCAATCCCTTCTCGCCAAAGAAATCCAAAGACGAGAAGCGCTCCACCTGGAAGCTCTGGGCAAAAGTGGTGGTCAGCTGTGTTCCTGCTGCAGCAATTGGCCTGCCGCTCAACGACTTCATTGAAGAGCATCTTGGAAGCCCCTTTGTTATTGCCGCAACTCTTATTTTCTATGGCATCATCTTTATCCTGCTTGAGTTCCATCGCGAGAAGGTCGCTGCAGCAGTAAAGGTTGAGGCACCTCGAGGCAAGCACATGAGCCCAGATGCTGCAGCATCCCTTAAGGCCCCCTCTGCCGACAACCTGGCCCGCGTACAAGACATTGACAACTTGGACTGGAAGACCGCGCTTGGAATTGGCGTTTTCCAGGTACTT
>CALBBS010000144.1 GCA_937926845.1 uncultured Atopobium sp.
GGCACGCCCGAACAGACACGGCTGGCGCTGCAGACACGCCCGAGCTAACGCTCAAGCTAAAATCATCATTTCATTTAAGACGATACTTGCCAGGAGAACCACATGAACGCAATTGTTTCTGTAACACGCGATTGGGGCATCGGATGCGACGGAGATCTTCTCATCCCCAACAAGGCCGACATGAAGTATTTTGTTGAGCACACGCGCGGTTGCACGGTTGTCATGGGCAGAAAAACGCTGGAGAGCTTCCCTGGTGGACCGCTTAAAGGTCGTCACAACATTGTCATTTCTAGAAATACCGATTACCAGGTCGAAGGCGTTGAGGTGGTGTCGTCGGCAGAGGAAGCACTTCATTTAGTTGCGGATGAAGCTCCCGAGAAGGTCTGGCTTATTGGTGGAGCTTCAATTTACCGCGCCCTTCTCGACAAGTGCTCTTACACGTACGTCACGAAGCACGACACTGTGGTTGATGCGGATACGTACTTCCCCAACCTGGACGAAGATCCTGCGTGGGAAGTTTGTAACGAGGAAGATGGCGGCGTGACTCCAGAAGGTATCGCTTTCAAGTTTGTGACCTACCGACACGTTTAGGCGTTGTGGAGGCATATCCGTATGTTTTTTTGTGCTGATTGAATTGTGCAATCAATTAAGAATAAATCGGGTAATCACAACTAATCAACTTAGTGCTTATTTTTCTCCCCTCTACCTGCTGGTATGAGGGGATTTTAATAGTTGAAAAGACTTGAGTCAGGTACTTCGCAAGCTGCCGTAAGAATACAGAAAGAATGTTGAAAGATTGGACTGTTATATTCGTTTCTCATTCTAAGGAGGAACGAATGGATATTGTTTTCTCGCATAAGACAGCACTACAAATATGTGCACAGCTCAAGATAAACGGAAATGAAGACGTCTTTGCGCGACGAACGTCTAAAGATTTTCGTGCAACCTATTCAGTGTGCTCAGACGAGACATACGAGAAAAGGCTTCGATTCTTGAAGGATGAATACGGCGTTGTGCTGTCGCAAGATACTCATGAGCTACTAAGAAATAATTCAAGGATTAGGGCACGCGATTCAAGGCTGTTTCACCAGTTCAATAGTATCTTACCCAAGGGTTCGCTTATTGATCTTGGAGAGAGTGTCTATTGCGTCACGCCTGCCTTAGCAATCTGTCTGTTGTCCAGGAAGCAAAAAACTCTGCATCAAATTGTGCTTACAAATCTTCTTATGGCTACATATGGGCATCTTCCAAATGGAGAACTTTGTGAATTTTCTACCCCGTTAGTCACAAAGAGCGAGCTTGCATCCATGTTGGAAGCACTGAATCCATTTTCGCCAGGTCTACGCTCGACAAAAAGAAACATGCGCTATTTCTTTCTCGATGCTGCCTCTCCCATGGAGATTAAAATGGCAATTAGATCTGCTCTGCCCTATCGATGTGGCGGATTTAATCAAATACCACTCGCATTAAATAAATCGTATCTGATAAAAAACCAGATAAATCCCAATGCAGACGCAAAGGAACGAAAATTAGATCTACTTTTTAGAAAGATGTCTAAGTCACATATGTCCGGATTAAATTTGGTAGCTATTGAATATAACGGTGCATATCACGATGACTTCTACCAGCAACGAAAAGACAATCAAAGAACAAACGAATTGAACTCTGTCAGTATTAAAGAGTATTTTGTTAATGCAGATATCTATCGAAACCAACTTGCAATGCAAAACATGTTTCTGAGCATTAAAAAGGATCTGGGCGATAGCAATCTCTATCGAATAAAACGGTCATTGCGTCAATATGCTCATGAGCAATTCATTTTGATGAATAATCTTGATGCAATATACAGAATTGTGAATGAACTAATATATAAATTTTAACTAACCGTAAATTACCACAACAGAGAACACAGTAAAGTCTGATATTCTGCAAAATGCAGACGCAATAACACATCAAATGACGATATTCTGCATCAAACAAGCAATAGTGGAGCAATGTATAGCCATTTTCAGCAGAAAATGTGACATAGATGTGTTTTGTGATTCAGAAATCGGAAAGCCAATCGATTTGACTCGATTATTAATAGCGCTATTAACTGTGTTCGCAGAAAAAGAGCCGGTTACCTGGGTTTTAGGTAACCGGCTCTTGCTTTGTGCTTTACGCGCGCCGTGACGGCTGCGACGCTGGGAGAGAATTAGTCCTCGTAGAAGCCTGGCTCACGGCCGTAGTAAGCGTCCAGGTAGAGCTCACGAATCTCAGAGACAAGTGGATAGCGTGGGTTTGCGCCAGTGCACTGGTCATCGAATGCCTGCTCGGACATCTCATCAAGGGTATCGAGGAAGTACTTCTCATCTACGCCGTAGTCCTTGATGGTCTCCTTGACGCCGATGTATGCCTTGAGCTCCTCAATCTTCTTGACAAAGTTCTCAAAGACCTCACGATCATCCTTGCCGGTAACGCCGCAGAAACGACCTGCCTCAGCGTAGCGTGCAAGGGTATGTGGGTGATCGTACTGTGGGAAGGTACCCATCTTTGTTGGGCGCTCGGCAGCGTTATAACGCATAACACGAGTAAGAACAATTGCATTTGCCCAACCATGTGGAATGTGATGGAAAGCGCCCAGCTTGTGTGCCATAGAGTGGTTAACACCGAGGAACGCATTAGCAAATGCAAGACCACCAAGGCAGGATGCGTTTGCCATGTGATCGCGCGCCTCAACATCGTTTGGATTGTCATAAGCACGTGGCAGGTACTCAAAGACCAGCTTCATGCCGCGAAGAGCCATACCATCTGTGTAATCAGATGCCATCATAGAGACAAATGCCTCGAGGCAGTGAGTAAGGACGTCGATACCAGAAGCAGAGGTCAGGCCCTTAGGCTGGCTCATCATGTTATCAGTATCAACAATAGCCATGTTAGGCAGCAGCTCATAGTCTGCAAGTGGGTACTTAACGCCATTGTCAGCATCAGTGATGATGGCAAATGGAGTTACCTCGGAACCGGTACCAGAAGAAGTTGGGATTGCAACGAAGAATGCCTTGTTGCCCATCTTAGGATAGTTGTAAACACGCTTGCGGATATCCAAGAAGTCTGCTGCCATGTCCTCAAACTTCTCCTCTGGGTTCTCGTACATGGACCACATAATCTTACCTGCGTCCATAGCAGAACCGCCGCCGATTGCGATGATGCAGTCTGGCTCAAAAGAGCGGATACGAGCTACACCCTCAAGTGCGCACTGAAGCGTTGGATCTGGAGCAACGTCCCAGAATGAAGAGTGAACAATACCCAGGGAATCCAGGGTTTCCTCGATAATCTTGGTGAAGCCACTCTTGTAAAGGAATTGATCGGTGACAATGAAGGCACGCTTCTTGTCATAGACATCCTTCAGCTCACGGAGAGCAAAAGGCATGCAACCCCTCTTGAAGTAGACCTTCTCAGGTACACGAAGCCAAAGCATATTCTCTTGCCTCTCTGCAACAGACTTGTAGTTAAGCAGGTGCTGTGGGCCAACGTTGCCGGAGACGGAGTTGCCGCCCCAGGTGCCGCAGCCAAGGGTGAGGGATGGAGCCATCTTGAAGTTGTAAAGGTCTCCAATACCACCCTGAGCGGAAGGAGTATTGATCAGGATACGGCAGGTCTTCATTGCCTCCTGGTGCTTAGCAATCTTCTCTTTCTCGTTAATGTTGACGTAAAGAGAGCTGGTGTGACCATAGCCACCATCAGCAACAAGACGCTCAGCCTTAGCAATAGCTTCGTCAAAGTTCTTTGCACGATACATACCAAGAACTGGAGAAAGCTTCTCGTGAGCCATCTCCTCTGAAGGCTCAACGGAGGTTACCTCACCGATAAGAATCTTGGTCTTCTCTGGAACCTCAACGCCAGCAGTCTTAGCAATGAAGTGAGCGGACTTACCAACAATACCTGCGTTAACAGCGCCGTTGATGATGACCGTCTTGCGGACCGCATCAAGTTCCTTGCCCTGGAGGAAGTAGCAGCCGCGATCAGCAAACTCTTTCTTAACCTGGTCATAGACGCCGTCAAGAACGGTAACAGACTGCTCGGAAGCGCAAATCATACCATTGTCGAACGTCTTGGAGTGAATGATGGAGCTAACTGCAAGCTTAATATCTGCAGTGTCGTCAATGATAACAGGGGTGTTACCAGGACCAACGCCCAAAGCAGGCTTACCGGAAGAGTAAGCTGCGTTAACCATACCTGGGCCACCGGTTGCCAGAATGATGTCAGCGTTGCTCATAACTGCTGCAGTCATATCAATGGAAGGAACTGGAACCCAGTCGATAATACCCTTGGGGCAGCCGGCCTTCTCGGCAGCATCGCGAACAATACGAGCGGCAGCAATGGTGCACTCTTTAGCGCGTGGGTGTGGGGAAATTATAATGGCGTTTCTTGTCTTCAGAGCAAGAAGTGTCTTAAAGATTGCGGTAGAAGTTGGGTTAGTAGTTGGAATAACTGCAGCTACGATACCCATTGGCTCAGCTACAACTCGATAACCTGCAGCTGGATCGTCCTCTACAACACCACAGGTCTTCATATCCTTGTACTTGTTGTAAATATACTCTGCAGCGTAATGGTTCTTGATAACCTTATCTTCCATTACACCCATGCCAGTTTCTTCAACTGCCATGCGAGCAAGAGGGATACGATTTTTCTCGGCCGCAAGAGCAGCTTCATAGAAAATCTTATCGACCTGCTCCTGAGTGAATGTTGCAAACTCTGCCTGTGCCTCGCGCATCTCTTCGAGGCGCTTGAGCAAAGTATCAACATCCTCAATTTGAGTAGCCTTCTTTGCCATGAAATCCCCTTCTATTTAGGAACATTGGTTCAAATTATACCAAGGTATGCTAATCATGTGCTTACCGTTAACCGACTCTCTCAAAATTTATAATCTGTGTTCTGGCGTCTTCATCAGTTGCTGTAAATCTATGCCATTCACCTGGTGATTCT
>CALBBS010000145.1 GCA_937926845.1 uncultured Atopobium sp.
ATAACAAGCGCGGCGCCACCACGAAGATCTGGTGACTTGACCTGCGCTCCCTCAAAGCCGGAGACACCACGAACAATAGCGTGATGGCCCTCGATGGTGATGTCTGCTCCCATACGGGAAAGCTCGGATGCCAACATAAAGCGGTTTTCAAAGACGTTTTCTGTGATGATGCAGGTACCCTTAGCCAGAGCAAGCAGCGTCATAGTCTGTGCCTGCATGTCTGTTGGGAAACCTGGGAATGGTAGCGTCTGGATATCGATAGCTTTAAGATCTTGCTGACGAGAAGCCCTTGCCCACCTATCTCCAGTCTCGATGGTAATGCCCATCTGCTCGTACTTTTTAAGTACCAGACCAAGGTGATTTGGCTCAAAACCGTGAACAGTAATAGGCTCACCAGTAAGCGCACCAATAGCCAGGAAGGTACCAGCCTCAATGCGGTCGCCAACAACTTCATGCTCAACAGGATGCAGCTCTGTGACGCCGTGAATCTCAATAACAGGAGATCCAGCACCCTGAATGTTGGCGCCCATTTTGTTGAGCATATTAGCAAGGTCAACAATTTCTGGCTCACGAGCTGCGTTATCAATGACCGTTACACCCTTGGCAAAAACTGATGCCATCATCAGGTTCTCTGTTGCACCAACGGAAGCAAAGGCTAGAGAAACGGTCTCGCCGGTTATGCCGTGAGGAGCGCTTGCGTGAATATTGCCATGCTCAACCTTAAATTCAACACCCAAAGCCTCAAGGCCCAGAATGTGCATGTCAATTTTGCGAGCACCGATATTACAACCGCCTGGCATTGCCACAACAGCCTTGCCAAAACGAGAAATAAGGGGACCCAAAACAGCAGTTGAAGCGCGCATCTGTGCAACAAGACTGTAAGGAGTCTCCCAGCTTGTAATATCTGTGGTATCAATTTTGAGCTCGTGAAGACCAACGACTTCAATGCGAGCGCCTAACGTCTTGAGCACCTTGCCCATGACGTGAACGTCTGCAATATTAGGAACGTTAGTGAGCGTAGTAACACCAGGAGCCATGATGGTTGCAGCCATCAATTTAAGGGCAGAGTTTTTTGCACCCTCTACAGTGACCTCTCCTGTGACAGAACGGCCACCTACTACTTTTATGACGTCCATAAACCTCCGAAAACGACAGTGAGAGAATTTTACTCCTCAACCACTTGCTTCAGAAGTAGATTACACCAGTCTATCTTTTTTTCGTAGTAGGCACGACGATTATCGTCTTCTGGAAGAGAAAGCATCTGGTCAATGACGTCATCTCTTGTCTCGCGCACAACATCTGCATCAATGTCATCAACGCGACGAGCATGATCGGCCAAGATAATGACTCCTGTTGGATCGATTTCTGCGTATCCGCCAGAAATCACTATCTTGGTCGTAAATCCTTCTTCAGACTCTGGATGAGGCATATGCAGCCTTACAACACCATCGCCAAGCGCGATGATTTCTGGTGCGTGACCTGGCCACACACCATACTCTCCATCTGGTGAAGCAAGAATCAGACTTTCTACGGTTCCTTCGTAAAGGAGCTTATCTGGTCTGACAAACTGACAAGTCAACTCAGCCATGAGAAATCCTAGTTCTGTGAGCTATCCGAAGCGGACATCTTTGCAGCGCGCTCGCGAACATCTTCGATGGTTCCTGCAAAACGGAATGCCTGCTCAGGAAGATCATCGCACTTACCGTCAATAATCTCTGCGAAGGAGCGGACGGTCTCCTCAACGGTGCAGTACACGCCTGGGTTACCCGTGAACTTCTCGGCAACATGGAATGACTGAGAGAGGAACTGCTGAATCTTACGTGCGCGAGCAACAGTCTGTTGCTGCTCCTCAGAGAGCTCGTCCATACCAAGAATTGCAATGATGTCCTGAAGGTCAGAGTACTCCTGCAGAGTCTCCTGAACTGCCATTGCAACGCGGTAGTGCTCTTCTCCGACAATGGAAGGATCAAGAGCAGAACTGGAGCTGGCCAGAGGATCAACTGCTGGGTAAATACCAAGCTCAGTAATGGCACGAGAAAGAACGGTAGTTGCATCCAAGTGCGTAAAGGTTGTAGCAGGAGCAGGGTCAGTAAGGTCGTCTGCAGGGACGTAAACTGCCTGTACGGAAGTAATAGAGCCTTCCTTGGTGGAAGTAATACGCTCCTGAAGCTCGCCCATCTCTGTAGCCAGAGTTGGCTGGTAACCAACTGCGGAAGGCATACGACCGAGAAGTGCGGAAACCTCAGAACCTGCCTGAGAGAAGCGGAAGATGTTGTCGATGAACAACAGAACATCCTGGCCCTGATCACGGAAGTACTCTGCAGTAGTAAGGCCTGCAAGAGCAACACGCATACGAGCTCCTGGTGGCTCGTTCATCTGACCGTAGACAAGACAGGTCTTGTTAATAACGCCAGACTCAGTCATCTCAAGGAAGAGGTCAGTACCCTCACGAGTACGCTCTCCAACGCCGGTGAATACAGAAGTACCGCCATGCTGCTGAGCCAGGTTGTTAATAAGTTCCTGAATCAGAACGGTCTTACCAACGCCAGCGCCACCAAAGAGGCCAGTCTTTCCGCCTCGAACATAAGGCTCGAGAAGGTCGATTGCCTTGATGCCCGTCTCAAAGATCTCTGTTTCAGTAGTGAGATCTTCAAAGAGAGGTGCTGGATGGTGAATTGGGTAGTACTCAACGTCATCAGGAATCTCTCCTCCGTCGACAGGCTGACCCATGACGTTCCAGACGCGGCCCAGTGTGGACTTACCAACTGGCATCATCATTGGCTTGCCGGTATCCTTAACGCGGAGATTGCGCTGAAGACCATCGGTTGACGACATAGCGACGGTACGAACAACACCACCGTGAAGCTGAGACTCAACCTCAAGAACGGTGCTGACGTGACCAACAGGCGTGTCATCCTCTACCGTCAGTGCGGTATAGATGCTTGGAACAGGTCCGTCGAACTTAACGTCGACAACTGGTCCAACTACGCGAACGATTACGCCATCGTCAACGCGCTGATTGCGCTTGTTGAGAATAGCTTCCTCAAAGGAAGAAGTCTCTACTTGCATATCTGACATTACATATCCTCCAATGCTGCAGCACCACCGATAATCTCATTGAGCTCAGTGGTGATTGCGCCCTGGCGTTCGCGATTGTACGTACGGCTGAGAGCGCCTAAGACGTTCTCAGCATTATCAGTTGCAGACTGCATTGCGCGACGGCGCGCACCATGCTCGGCTGCAGCAGAATCAAGAAGTGCGTGGAAGATGACCGTTTTAATATAAGCGGGCATCAATGAATCAAGTACCTGAGAAGCAGATGGTGAGAAGCGATATTCACTCTCGTTATACTTCTTCACCACTGAGAGAGCTTCTTCGGTACGTGGTTTATTTGGAATCGTGAGTTTCTCGCGAGAAACAGGAAGAAGCTGTTCTGTTACCTGTTCTTGGTCAACGCGGTTCTTTGCATGCCAGTACTTGATTACTACTCGGTCAATCTTGCCTTTGATATAACCATCCATGATGTAGGAGGCAATACGATCGGCCTGGTCAGCGGTAGGCTCAGAGGAAATGCCCACATATGACATAACCGGATTGATGTTTCTATACGAGAAGTACTCAGTTGGCTTACGTCCGCAGGTGATTACCTCAGAAGATATACCCTTTGCCTTAAGACGTGCCATCTCATGCTCAACTTCGCGCTGGGGCAGAATGTTAAATCCACCCGCAAGACCGCGATCAGATGCAATGACTAAGAACAGCACGTTCTTCTCGACCCTGTGAGTTGAAAGGAGTGGCTGTTTCTTAGGATTAAAGCTAGCGCTTGCAACGTTTGCAAGCATAAGGGTAATAGCATCCTTATATGGCGAAGCAGCCTCGGCTCTATCAAGTGCCTTGCGGACACGCGCCGTCGAAATCATCGACATGGTGCGCGTAATCTGCATGGTGCTCCTGATGGAGCTCATACGCCTCGATATTTCGTGAAGGTTCGCCATTGGTGATTACTCCTGCAATGAACCTTGGGTTACTGCGTCAAAAGAACCTGGTTTATCAGCATTAGCTTCTGCGTCATCCACAACCTTGTTTGGATGCTCTTCCATAAACTTAGCCTTGAAGTGCTTGATGTGGTCACTCAAACGCTCTGCCTGCTCATCAGAAATCTTACCTGAGCGCAAGG
>CALBBS010000146.1 GCA_937926845.1 uncultured Atopobium sp.
TGGGTTTGTACCAACAAAGTCAGTCTCGCAGGAGAGCTCGAGGATTGCGCCAGTCTTGCCGTCTGGGCTGATGAAGGTAGCAATGGTACCCTCGTTGGTGTCGCGGCCAGCGCGCTTAACTGCCTTAGCAACGCCCATAGTACGAAGAATATCTACTGCCTTCTCAATATCGCCCTCAGCCTCGACGAGTGCCTTCTTGCACTCCATCATAGGAGAGCTGGTCATATCACGAAGCTGCTTAACAAGTGCTGCGGTAATTTCTGCCATGTTTTCCTCCCAAAAATCTACTGAATAACTAAATTATTTGACCCGTTGCTAAGAGTTACTCAGCAGCTGGGGTCTCGGACTCAGCGCCCATCTCTTCAGCAGAAATCTGCTCCTTGCCGCTACCTGCAAGAATTGCGTCTGCAGCAAGCTGGCACATAAGAGAAATGGAACGAATAGCATCGTCATTTGCAGGAATGCCGTAATCAACAACATCTGGATCAGAGTTGGTGTCAAGCAGGGAGACAACTGGAATGTGAAGACGGTTTGCCTCACGGATTGCGTTCTCTTCACGCTTGGAGTCAACAACAAAGAGAGCCTGTGGAAGAGAAGTCATATCACGGACGCCACCGAGGTTAAGCTGAAGCTTCAGAAGCTCCTTGTTCTTAAGAGCCTGCTCCTTCTTAGGAAGAGTTGCCATACGGCCATCCTCTACCATTGCCTCAAGCTCCTCAAGGCGCTTGATGCGGGAACGCATGGTGACAAAGTTGGTGAGCATACCGCCAAGCCAACGCTGGTTGATGTAAGGCATGTTTGCACGAGCTGCCTCAGTAGCAATAGGCTCCTGAGCCTGCTTCTTGGTGCCGACGAAGAGAACGCGGCCACCCTTAGATGCAACATTCTTCAGGAAAGTGTAAGCAGCGTCTGCGCCAAGCATGGTCTGCTTAAGGTCAAGAATGTAAATGCCGTTGCGCTCACCAAAGATGTATGGCTTCATCTTAGGGTTCCAACGACGAGTCTGGTGACCATAGTGGCAACCAGCATCCAGAAGAGTCTGAATAGTAATCTTTGCAGCCATTTTTACCTCCATTGGTTGTTCCTCCGTACGAGTTCAAGCCTTGTTAAAACCACCCAACACCTGGCTTAGCGTTAGGCACCACGGCAAACAAGTAGTCGTACGTGCGATTTTGTGCTGTTTGGTAACAGCATGTTGTGCTTCTACACAACTTTTGAAAGTATAGCAGGAAAACAAGGGCTACGTCTATAAAGAATTTAGACCATAACCTCTACAAATACTGCGTAATTGCATCAAACTTCTTTGCGCAAGATATTTCGCAACAACGCTCAGCTTATTTTGATCTTGGATGAGCTGCTTTTGCTGCTTCTTTGAGCCTGTCAACTGACAAATGCGTATACACTTGTGTGGTTGAAAGTGATTCATGACCTAAAAGTTCCTGCACAACACGAAGATCTGCTCCACCACCAAGAAGTTCTGTGGCGTATGTATGTCTCATAGCGTGTGGCGAGAGTGAGCTGTCTAGTCCTGCAGCCGTTAGATACGACGAAAAAACCTTGCGCAAAGAATCCGCGCTCATAGTATTTCCTCTTACGGAAATAAAAAGAGCCGAATGTGCACGGCCCGCTTTATCTTTCAACAAAAGCGTAGGTCGAGAAGACCTTAGGTACTTTTTGAGCCACTCAATTGCAGACTCATAGAGAGGAACAATTCGCTCTTTAGAGCCTTTACCAAAGAGACGCACTGTTCCATTTTGCAAATCAACCTGTTCAAGCTTGAGAGACGCCACCTCAGAAATACGAGCTCCTGTTGCATACAAAAACTCAAGAAATGCTCTATCTCTAAGACCTACCGCAGTTGAAATATCACATGATTCCAAAAGCTTATTTACATCGGAATCAGTCATAGTATGTGGAAGATTTCGTGGCGCTCGAGGATTGCTCAGTGAAAGAGCAGGGTCTGTGGCAATCAGTTTTTCTCGCTGCATCCATTTGTAAAAACCACGGAGCGCAGATAAGTGCCTATTTAGTGTTTTTGCTGAATATTGAGCCTGTTTGAGATAGGCCAAATAGAGACGAAGGTTCCTGTGGTCAACCCGAGTTACCGCAACACCTTCCCTACTACACCACTGCTCAAATGCCAAAAGATCAGTCTGATATGACCTTAGGGTATTCTCGGAGAGATTCCTGACCTTACTGAGATACTCAATAAATTGTTCAACGTGACTACCCTGCTCTTTTGAAATAGCCACGTTAATCACACTTCATGCAATCAAAAAGTTCCTGACGAGAAGAGATGTAGTCATCAAAGTCATTATGAGCACGCTCTGCCATCTTTTGACGGCGCTCGTCTTTTCTTTTGATATGCTCGTCCAGTGGTTCGAAAATTCCAAAGTTAACATGCATGGGCTGGTAATCTTTGGTGTTTGGATTTGTTGCATAACCCACAAGAGAGCCAAACGAAGTGGTCAAAGGAAGCCTGACTTCCTCTTTGCCTAACAAACGAGCATACATGTTAAGCGCAGCAAGCAATCCAGATGCTATAGCCTCAACATAGCCTTCTGTACCCGTAATTTGACCTGCAAGAATAGTAGAAGTTCCCGGAATTCCAAACGAACCATCAAGCGCATGAGGAGAGTCAACAAAAGAGTTTCTGTGCATGACACCGTAGCGAACAAACTCAGCGTTTTCCAACCCTGGGATGAGGGTAAATACGCGTTTTTGCTCTCCCCAGGTAAGATTTGTCTGAAAACCAACCAGATTAAATGCAGTCTTAGCTGCATTTTCTGCACGAAGCTGAACTGCTGCCCAGGGGCGTTTACCCGTTCTGGGGTCAATAAGTCCTACTGGCTTTAAAGCGCCAAACCTAATGGAATCATGTCCTGTTCTTGCCACTTCCTCAATAGGCTGACAAGCTTGGAATAAATCAGACTGCTCAAAATCGTGACCAATAACACGCTTAGCTGCAAGTAACTCATCAACAAATGCGTCGTATTCCTCTTTATTCATGGGGCAATTGAGGTAATCACCAATTCCCAAGTCCTCATAACGAGATTGAGAGAATGCAATTGAATGGTCAATTGATTCATATGACACAATAGGCGCTGCTGCATCAAAAAACGACATTCTGTTAGTTCCAACACGCTTAGAAATTGCTTCGTACAAGCTATCTGAGCACAGTGGTCCTGCAGCAATAACTGTTGGCTCATCAGATAAATCCGTGACCTCTGCATAAGTTACCGAAATGTTTGGATGATTTCTGATCTGCTCAGTAACAGCCTTTGAAAACTCCTCTCTATTGACCGCAAGCGCGCCGCCTGCAGGAACAGAATTTTCTTCGGCAATACGAAGCAGAAAACTACCCATCTTTTTAAGTTCAGACTTTAAAATTCCAGCTGCAGAATCTTCCTTAGTGGACTTCAGAGAGTTGGAACAGACCAGCTCAGCAAACATATCTGTATGGTGTGCTGGAGAAGAAACAACAGGGCGCTGCTCAATGAGCTCTACAGAAACACCACGTGAAGCAAGCTGTAAAGCACATTCGCTGCCAGCTAAACCAGCGCCAACTACAGTAACTTTTTGTGTCATTGTTCACCTATCACACACTACGAATCCAAATAAAACTCTTTAGAAGGAGTATACCTTCCATCCGGTAATCTTTTTACCATTCCACGAGCTTCATAATCAGTAAGAGAATTTAATACGGTAAGTACGTTTTCTGATAGCCTCCATGCAAGCTCTTCGGGTCTTGAAGGAGAAGCAATAAGTGCAGATAAAAGTGGCGTTAGCTTCTTATCTTGCTTCATTTGTTCTTGAACTAGGCAATCAAAATCTAATGAAATTGCAATGCCCAACGATGTCTCATCAGGAATAATTTGAGCCCCTTCAGAGATGAGTCTATTCGTACCCGCTGAGGCTGGAGAGAAGATAGACCCGGGTATTGCATAAATAGTTTTACCAAGAGAGTTGGCAAACTCAGCAGTGCTCATGGTGCCTGAACAAAGCCCTGCTTCCGTTACCAAAAGCACTTTACCTAATGCTGCAATAACCGCATTTCTTCTAGAAAAGGCATAGCGTCTAGGAGGTGTTCCCCACCTGTCTAAAGAAATGACTGCTCCCCTTCCTTCTCGCGCTGCTTCAAAAAGATCTGCAGAAGTAGTTGGATATGTCAC
>CALBBS010000147.1 GCA_937926845.1 uncultured Atopobium sp.
CACCCTTCCGAGGGTTGCTTTGATGCCAATGATGCTGCTTTTAATTAATAAAATCTTCATATTAAATAAATATAACCTGATACGTGAGCCAAGTTGCTTACGCAAGTGGCTTATATGCGTCATCAACATTGATGTGGCAATAACCACCTGGGTTCTTCTTCAGGTAGTCCTGATGATATTCTTCAGCAAGTACGTAATTATCTAGTGGCTCAACCTCAACGGCAAGTTTCTGGCCAAAGAGAGACTCCTGCTCAGTCATAATGCGGTCGATTACAAGCAAGTCTGCGTCGTTTGTGTAGTAGATGCCCGTGCGATACTGCCTACCAACATCGTTGCCCTGCTTGTTTACTGAGAGGGGATCAATAACCCTAAAGTAGTAGCGCAAAATGTCATAGATGCTTACAACGCTTGAGTCATAGGTCACATGTACTGTTTCTGCATGATCTGTAGCTTTTACTTCCTGATAATTGGTATCCAAAGTCTTTCCGTTTGCATAGCCAACAGTAGTTGAGATAACTCCCTTAATTCTGGAGAAATACTCTTCAAGGCCCCAGAAACATCCACCTGCTAAATAAATTTCTGCCATAAAAGCCTCCTTGGCTGAATTGCTGTTATAAAAGTTTGAAGTGACTTCTCTTTACTTCAAAAACACCCTCTTTGCTTAAAGAAGATATTACAGCGCTTAGAGCGCTTCTATCTACACCAAGATAATCTGCAAGCTGCTGTCGGTTGTAGGGGATATCAAACTCCGCAGATCCTTCTGCTTGTGAGCGTGTATTCAAGTACGCCATCAGCTTGCCTCGAATACTTTTTGGCGCGGCATCTTGAATACGACGACTCAGCATAATGTTTTTCTTCGCAATTGAAGCCATAAGATTTCTGGTGATAATGTCCACACCACCGCAAATGTCACACGTTCTGGTAGTAATCTGTCGCACGTCTAGCAGCAGAATATCCGATTTCTCGGTAGCAACGACCGAGGTCAAAAGCGGCATGTTTCCAAGGGCCGCATACGCCTCTCCAAAGGTGTCTCCGGTATGGAAAGCTCCCATCACAGAGACATTGCCCTGAGCGTCAGATCCCTCAACGTGGATAGCGCCAG
>CALBBS010000148.1 GCA_937926845.1 uncultured Atopobium sp.
GGAGAGGCCTTTGCCGGTCAGGACGCCGGTCCACTCGTTGCGGAGGCGCTTGTACTGGCCAAACATGTAGCCAATCTCTCGCGCGCCGGTACCAATGTCACCAGCTGGAACATCGGTGTTTGGACCAATGTGACGAGCAAGCTCGGTCATAAAGGACTGGCAGAACGCCATAATCTCGCGGTCAGACTTGCCCTTTGGATCGAAGTCGGAGCCGCCCTTGCCACCACCCATTGGAAGCGTGGTCAGGGAGTTCTTGAAGATTTGCTCAAAGCCGAGGAACTTCAAGATAGACAGGTTAACTGTTGGATGGAGACGGAGGCCGCCCTTGTAAGGTCCAATTGCGGAGTTAAACTCGATGCGGTATCCGCGATTAACCTGAACGTTGCCAGCGTCGTCAATCCAGGGGACGCGGAACATAACAGTACGCTCTGGCTCAACAAGACGCTCTAGCAATGCGGCTTTCTCGAACTCTGGATGAGCATCAAGTGCAGGTTGGATGGTGGTAAGAACTTCTTTTGCTGCCTGGATAAACTCAGGCTGATCTGCGTAACGCTCTTCAAGCTGTGCGATTACTTTAGATGAATAGCTCATGAAACCCCTTTCGAAGTGGTTACGAATAGCATAGTCATCCAATGTTTCGATTACATAACAAAATAGAAAAATCTGAGAGACAAAAAATTAGTTCAAAAAGATTGCAATTTCTTCTTGCTCTTGGGCGATTTGTCACCTATACTTTTCTCTCGGCTCGGGGTGTAGCGCAGCTTGGTAGCGCAACTGCTTTGGGAGCAGTGGGTCGCTGGTTCGAATCCAGTCACCCCGACCATTTTTTTCTTTTTGCTTTACCCTTGCGGCGGTAGTTCAATTGGTAGAGCATCAGCCTTCCAAGCTGACTGTTGCGGGTTCGAGTCCCGTCCGCCGCTCCATAAAATTTCCTATTTTAAATCCCCCCCCCTTGTTCAAGGCATAATTCTGAATATTTATCCCGCCTCTTGTTTCTTCATGGGTGCTGGTGGTTTTTAGACGTGTTAGCGATTTTTCCACGACCATCTCTGTTTTCACAGAAATTTTATTAGCAATTTTCTTCTTTACTTGTCATGATCAACTTTTGATTTATTTCCTTGAATATTCATGCAATTAAATTCATTTCCATGCATACGTAATTTTCAGGCTCAAAATTATGTGCCGAAAAAGGTAAAAAACGCGTTTAGTTGGAAATGAAAATTGAAAATTAGCCAATTTATCTCCAACTAAGACAATTTTTTACCGCCTCAAAAACTTTTATCTGGGCAAATGTTGTATGCAGAAAAATG
>CALBBS010000149.1 GCA_937926845.1 uncultured Atopobium sp.
CCTTGTTCACGCCACGAGGAACCACGTCAATCCACGTCTCGCCGGAAGGCATAAACGAAAGCCTGTCGCCCATCTCTCGCTCAAGAATCATAGCCATATCCATGGAGCGAGCCCTTGAATCGCAGCAAATAGCAGCCTTGATGATACTAACGTCAGGTGAAGGCGGATCAAATACGCGCTCGGCGTTTGGCAGGTCTTTGTCCAGCTCACGCACAAACGCACTCTGATCGTCCAGCAGATACGTATGCGTGCGGTCATAAACAACCAGGTGAATGCAGTCAAACTCAGACGTCAACTCAAACAGCTTACGAATAGAAGCTGACGAGAAAACCTCGCGGTCGATGACCTCGTTCTCTACATAGACCTGCGTGCCAAGAGAGGCCACGTAGTCAATCTTATCTGCAACCGGCTCAAACAGCCAACGCAGCGTATCGTAACGACGACCGGAACTTGCCACAAAGTGAACGCCGCGCTTGTACAGCTCTTCGATAAGCTCAAATGTCTCTGGCGGAACCTCGGAGTTCTGGTCCAGCAGCGTACCATCCATATCCGATGCAATGAGTCTAATCATGCTAGTTCTCCATCATAAAACGGGGAGTCTCCCCTGCTTTTGTTGCGCGTACCAGTTCAAGCAAGGCATGCGCAACTCCGTCATCGGCAGATGCGCCTACGTGGTGCTTTGCTACCTGCTTGACCTCTGGAATTGCGTTTGCCACCGCCACTGAGTGCGGAACTTTACTTAAAATCTCGACGTCATTCTCGCCGTCTCCAAAAACAAGCACCTCTTCTGGAGAAATACCTGTTCTTTCCAGAAGCGTTTCAAAGCCAGTCAGCTTGGACACGCCCTTAGGCAGCACGTCAAACCATTGAGGAATGACCGAAACCGTGTAAACATCTGGACAGACTGCGGCAATCTTTTGGCGACAACGCTCCATGTCCTCCTCTGTTCCCGGGCAAGCAACTGTTGCTGCAACAAAATCGACGTCCCCCGGGACTTGGTCGACAATGCCCGAGACAAACACCATTCTACGCTCGTAATCAGCGAGAATGTCTTTATTGTCGGGCGCGCCGACAACATATGCTGGATTAAAGAGGTTAGTCTGTTCTGGATAGCAGACCAAGAACATGTTCTTCTCGTCTGCAATAGCGTCCGCGACGCCTTGAAGCGTTTTGTGATCAAAAACGGAGAGCGAGATGGTCTTGCCCTTGTACAGCACGCGCTTGCCTGTAGACATAACACCTGTTTGCATGCACGCCTCGTCGAGGCTAAAAAGACGCATCAGCTCAACGTAATCTCGGCCGGTACAGGGGCCAAAAGCGATGTCTGTTTCTTCAAGGAGCGTGTGAATTGCGTTGCGCGTGAAGTCCGACACGCGTCTGTTGCCAAAAGGTACCAGCGTGTTGTCCATATCAGATAAAACAAGCTTAATCACAAACGTCCCCCGTTACTGCATACTGCGTAGCTGGGCAAACGCAACGCGCGTCGCAGCCAAGCGGACGCAGCCCTACGCCAAAGCAGCTCCAAGCTGGCACGCTCTACGCTGGCTCGAGCTAAGCCGCAGCAT
>CALBBS010000150.1 GCA_937926845.1 uncultured Atopobium sp.
GAGACTCGCACTGACGAGGCAAAACGGGTTTCTCGCCTCAGAGATCAGTTGCAGGCTTTGCTTTGCGCAGAGTTCCCACAGATGATTGTCTCGGGGCCAAAGAACGCCAAGCTGAGGCTTCCTAACCTGCTGCATGTTTCTTTTCCGGGACTTGAGGCTCGCCGTCTGGTTATTTTGCTTGAGCGTCTAGGCGTGTCGGTGGGAACGGGCTCTGCCTGCGCCGCATCAAAGATGCAAATATCTCACGTGCTTGAGGCAATTGGAGCACCGCGAGAAGTAGCTGCGGGAAGCCTTAGGTTAACGCTTGGAAGAACTACCACAGAAGACGACATCTTGTACGCAGCTTGGGCAATCTCTGAGGCTGTCAAGCAGGAATCTGCTCGCGTAGGAGTGACATGGGAGAACTAGTTTACCTTGGCATGAGTGGCGGCGTTGATTCGGCGCTGTCCGCGGCCTTGCTTCTTGAGGCGGGCTATAACGTCAAGGCTATCTATATGCGTAACTGGTCAAAGGACTTGCCAGGCTTTAAGTGCCCCTGGGCAGATGACCTGGCTGATGCTGAGCGCGTCTGCGTAACGCTGGGCATTGATTTGGACGTGTGGGACTGTGAGGCCGAGTATAAGGCTACCGTTGTAGATTACCTGCTTGATGCCTATGAGCACGGTCGAACTCCTAACCCAGATGTTATGTGCAATCAGACGGTAAAGTTTGGCACCTTTGCAGAACGTGCTTTTGCGGAGGGTGCCGATTTTGTTGCAACGGGTCACTATGCACAGAACGTCCCGGGCACCAAAAAGCTTCTACGTGCCGCAGATGCTCACAAGGATCAGACTTACTTCCTATGGCGTGTACCAGGACATTTGTTTGAACGTACGCTTTTTCCTATCGGACATATTGCCACCAAGACAGAGGTTCGTGCCATGTGTGCAGAGCGAGGTCTGGGCATAGAAACTAAACCAGATTCCGACGGCATTTGCTTTATTGGTCCGGTTGGCCTGCGCACGTTTTTGCTGGATACGTTCAAGAAAAAGCAGGGTGACGTCGTAGAGTGGGAGACAGGCAAGGTTCTTGGCACCCACGATGGAGCATTCCTCTTTACCGTTGGTCAGAGAAAAGGTCTGAACATCGGTGGAGGCCCTGCTCGCTATGTAGTAGCAACCGACACGCTTAAGAATGTGGTCTACGTAACCTCTGACCTCAACTGTCCTGCGCTCTGGACTTGTCGCATGGAGCTCTCGGACATGCACTGGATTTCTGGAGAACCTGCAGCTAACGGTAGATATGTGGTCAGGACTCGTCACACAGGCGCGCTGGTTCCCGTAACGTTTACGCTCACAGATAATCAATGTGGATTTATTGAATTTGACCAGCCAGTAAAAACTGTTGCAGCAGGTCAATCGGCAGTTTTGTACGATGGCCAGGAAGTTTGTGGCGGTGGCATTATTGAGGCCGACAAGAGTATACTTGAACGGTTCATGTAAAATGAAAAGCAGGTAGGTGGCGAGAAACCCTCTGAGGTTGCATCGTTTACCTGCAAAGAGTGTTGTTTCTGTACACGTATTGTGATCCAGAGTCCAAGGAGGTGCCCATGGATCGCCCAGATGGCGCGTCTGAAACCGAGCACCCCTCATCTACACCGAAGGTAACGGTGAAGATTGGATCTACAACCGTTAAGGGTGTTTCAACCAAAAAGCCTAAGATTAGTGTTGCTCCAACTTCTTCATCTGAGCAGGTAGAAGAGGCAAAAGAGAGCTTTGGTCAAGTTAGAAAGAGCATTCTCTTCCTCTTTGCGGTTGTAATACTGTACGCACTCTATATCGTTTTCTCTGGTCAGTTTGATGAGTTTGTTGTTGCTCTAGCAGACGTAGATACAGGCTGGCTTATTGCTGGTGCTCTTTGCTATTTTGTCTACTATTTCCTGGGTATTCTCGCCTATGTTATCTCGGTCATTACAGACCCCGAGAGTCCCGTTGGTGTCCGTGACCTGATGAGCGTTGAGGCGTCGGGTATCTTCTTCATGAACCTCACGCCAAACGGCGCAGGTGCTGCTCCTGCTCAGATTTATCGTCTGACTCGCGCGGGTATTTCTGTGGGTCAGGCAGGAGCTCTGCAGTTCACACGCTTTGTTATGTATGAGGCGGGCGAGGGCATTTTTGCGGCCCTTATGCTTATCTTTAGGGCCAATTATTTCTACGAGCAATTTGGTGATGTTACCGTCATTGGTATCATTTTATTTGGCGCAAAGATAGTGATGGTTGCAGTTATCTTGGCCATTTGTCTGCTTCCTAAAATGGTCAAGACAGTGGGCAACTGGGGCTTAAGGCTGCTTTCACGCTTGCGCATTGTAAAACGTTACGACCACTGGCATGGCATCATTAACACGCAGGTAGATGAGTTCTCAAACGGCTTTAAGACTGCTGCAAAGAACATTCCAGAGATGTGCGCTGTCCTGCTGGTTACCTTGGTTCAGCTTGGCTGCCTTTATGCGCTTCCATACTTTGTTCTACGTGCCCTCGGTCAACCTGCAGATCTTCTGACTTGCCTTGCATCTGGCTCAATGCTTGAGCTCTTGACCTCGGCTATTCCACTTCCTGGTGGTACTGGTGGTGCAGAAGGTGGCTTTGCCTTCCTGTTTGGCCATATGTTTGGCGAGAAAATTGCCGCAGGCTTTGTGCTTTGGCGCGCTATTGAGTATCTGCTTCCAACTCTGGCAGCAAGTATGCTTTTGGGTCTCAGGTCTCACGATCATGAGCCTATCTATCACAAGTGGAATCGTTTCCGCCAGCGCTTCTCTGCCTTTGTAAATGGCGAGAAACCCGCTGTTGCTTCTACGTCGCCTCGTCCTGATTCGTCTGGCATTCAAATTAAGGTTAAGCGTAAGAAGTAGGGAAGCAGTAAGGAAGAAAAGCCAGAATGTGGCTTGATGCATGACTTTGCCTTATTGGACTGTGCATTTGCAACACTGGGGAAAGGAAACACTCTCATGCGTAAACCGCCAAACCCCATTCTAATAATTCTGGCACCAATTCTTATTGCTGTTGCCGTTGGTCTTGTCTATGATCTGCAGAATTTCTTACAGGGCATTCCCGAAGTGCGTGATAATCCAATGCTCTTAGCAGGCGTGGCTGTGTTTATACCAATGCTTGTGGCTTTGGTTAAGGACACGTTTGACGCGCATGGACTCTAGGTGAAGGTTACTTTTGTTGTGTTGGCTTTGAGAAAAAGAACAGGTATATTCCAAATCCAAGTTTAATTGCTGCATCAATGTAGGCAGTTATTGTCAGTGGGATATTTGGAAAAATATAACCTATACCAACATTGATGGCACAGAGTATCGCCAGATAAATCATCGATTTTCCGTGCACAAAGTAATAGAGGAAAAAGTGCAGTGCCGTGGCCATTAACGCACCCAACCAAATAAGTCTCCAGTTCTCAGTTGCAAAAAATGGTCCACCTAATAAAAACATCAAAATGAATAAGAAAATTACAGCGTATAGAGACATTTTGTTCTGGAACTTACTTGAGGGACCATCGGAAAACTTATTGAGAACTTTCTTATTTGTATTTATGGATAAGAAGGCTGCAACATATCCAAAGCTAAATACGGACATATTGATAATCTGCTTTCCACCTATTACGGTAGCTGCAAAAATGATGAGAGCTACAACAATTAACCAGAGACCGCATGATTTCTTATAATTAAAGCATAGCTTCTCGTCTTTGTTATATTCAAGAAAGTTCATAAGTTTCTCCCTCAATCGAACGACTTGCCATAATACTTCTGACCGAATGCTTTTACAATCCAGTTGCCTATTTTTTAATATGTTTTGTCTAATTGAGATGAAGATGACATACAGTTTTAAAAAGCAGTCATTCATTTCAAAGGCTACAGTATTTACGTAGCCATCAATGTTGCGACGAACCGATCTTTTGCAGATTTCAAAAAAAGTTGAGTTTGACGGTTGCAAGAGGGGCGGGTTTCTCGTAATATATCCCTTGCTGCATCCCCAGCAGCAAACATATTCGGGCGTTTAGCTCAGGGGGACGAGCGCTTCCCTGACACGGAAGAGGTCATAAGTTCAAATCTTATAACGCCCACCAACTGTTCACAGGCCAGAGCAATCTGGCCTGTTTCTTTTTATCTTTATAAATAGTAATCATTATTGTTATTGACAAAAAAGTTAAAGATAGTAAACTTCTTAGTAGCACGTTTTACAAGTTGTTTTACTTACAGAAAGGAACTGACTATGTCTCTTATTGGTAAGCAAATTGGTGATTTTAAGGTAAACGCATTCCACAACGGTGACATCACCGAGGTAAGCAAGGAGTCCACACTGGGTAAGTGGAGCCTGTTCTTCTTCTATCCAGCTGACTTTACCTTTGTCTGCCCAACTGAGCTTGAGGATCTTGCTAACAACTATGACAAGTTCCAGGCTGCTGGCGCAGAGGTTTACTCCGTCTCTTGTGATACTGAGTTTGTTCACAAGGCATGGCACGAGGAGTCCGAGCGTATCTCTAAGGTAACCTACCCAATGCTCGCTGACCCAGCTCACGTTCTTGCAAGAAACTTTGAGGTCCTTATTGAGGATGCTGGCCTTGCTGAGCGCGGTGCCTTCATTGTTGACCCTGAGGGTGTC
>CALBBS010000151.1 GCA_937926845.1 uncultured Atopobium sp.
CTGAGGATGAACGGGTTTCCCCCAAGACTGCCAAGCCGTATCAATGTGGCAGCAGAAACCAAGCGTAGGAAGGTCTTCGAGGCCCTCGCTTGCAGGCCAGTGAGCAACCACATACGCATGTTCATCAACGGTCACATTCTCTGCGCCAAGCTCACGAAGGTCAGCTGCAACAACCTCAGCCATCTGGTGCTGAGATTCAGTTGAAGGAACGGTATCTGCCGTCAGAGGATTAGACTGAGAAGAAACCTTGCAATACGCAATAAATCTATCTAAAACGTCGCTCATAAAACTCCCTCATAAAAAACTGCGCCAACCAAATAGTTAACGCAGTTTAGAGTATCAATATATTAACGAGAAGACCGTGAGGCTCGTGAAGCTGTAACAAAGGATTTCCAAAGTTCACAGTCAGCCTTGCTATATTGCCAACCATACTCTGGATGCCACTGCACGCCTAGAGCAAACGTCTTGCCCTTGACCTCGGCTCCTTCAATAATGCCGTCTGAAGCATACGCAACTACATTAAGCTCAGCGGAAACCTTTTTCAGGGCCTCATCGTGATACGAGTTTGCTTGAATGTCTTCAACCTTACCCAGAGCGTTGTACAGCAAAGAATCTTTTTGAACATGAACAGCATGAGCTGGATGGTACAAATTTGCCGAATGAGTCCAGAACACATGGTCTTTTGCTGGCTCAAGCTCATGCAAATCTTGTGCAAGCGTTCCACCAAGTAAGACATTCAAAAGCTGAAGGCCACGGCAAATAGCAAGTAAAGGTTTATCTGCAGCAAGTACCTGCTTTACCAGCTCAAACTCAAGCGCATCTCGTATAGGGCACAAACGATTAAGGTCACGTGGCTCTTCTCCCCAATTGCGAGGGTCAACGTCATGGCCGCCAGTTAAGCAGAAGCCGTCACACATTTCAACAAACTGACCAATAACCTCAGGATCATCGGTTAAAGGCATCATGATAGGAATACCGCCAGCAGCAAGGATGGCATCGAACTGAATTTGTCCCACAGAAGCAGAATCTGAGAAGTCCTCTTCAGGCATCCAACGAGGGGTTACACAGATAAGGGGACGCTCGGAAGCAGGAAGATCTGGAACATTATTAAATGCGTCTTTTACGATATCTGGAATAACCACAAAACCCTCTTATCATTCAGTACTTCTATCTAAATTCACGTTAAAGGTATACCCTTAATGAGCCTAAAACTTTATCGCTTTTATGTTCTTCATGCTACTGTCATAGTGGTTCCTCCACAATGTTTTTCACGGATGAAACATTCTGCTGTATTGCGTGTAATTAATTTGGGTACGAGAAAGACAGTTCTAACTTTTTATTTCAACTTCTATTTTTGAAGATGCAAACGGAAGGCGCCCTATGAAAGAGCATGTATTTAATAATCTTTCCCGTAAAACATTTTTACGAGGATCTTTAGCAGCAGCCGTTGCTGCCGGTTCCGCTTCACTTCTTTCTGCTTGCGGTGGCTCAGCTGGCGGTGACGATCAGAAAAAAGCACTGCGTTTTGGCGTAAATAATCCAAAGGTCACCTTCGATACTCAGAAGACCTCTGGCTCTGTTGGTGTGTCTGAGGCTGTTGCAGAATCTTTGCTGGTGCTTAACCCAGACACAAAAGAAATTGAGCCAAACCTGGTAACAGGTCTCCCTACCGTCTCTGAAGATGGCCTTACCTACTCATATGAGCTTAAGGATGGCATCAAATTCCACAATGGAGAAACCCTTAAGTCCTCTGACGTTAAATACACCTTGACGCGTATGTTCTTGCCTGCTACCAAGGCAACCTCAATTGACTCGTACGCATACATCGAGGGTGCTAAAGACGTCATTGCCGGCACAACAGAAGAGCTTTCTGGCGTTGTTATTAAGGATGACCGTCACTTTGATATTAAGCTGACACAACCTTATTCAACCTTTAATGCGATCATGGCTCAGTTCTACGCTGTTATCTACCCAGAGAAGGCTTGCAAAGAAGCTGGTGAGGCATGGGGTACTGAGACCAACTTTATTGGTACTGGCGCTTTTAAGCTTGTTTCAAACGACGGCACCACTGAAGTTGTTCTTGAGGGCTTCTCCGACTATCACCAGGGCAAGCCAGGCTTAGATGAGCTTAGGTTTGTCTACATTGATGATGCCAACACCCGTGTTCTTAACTACAAGAACAACGATGTCGACCTGGTTTTTATTTCTCAGTCTCTTATTCAGCAGTACCAAAATGATGAGTCTATTTCCAAAGAGATTGTCTACTACACTCCTGCATCCACGCAGTTTGTAAACTTGAACCTTAAGAGTGATAATCTCAAGGATGTCCGAGTTCGCCAGGCGCTCTCTATGGCTATTGATAGAGACACCATTTGTAGCACCATTCTTTCTGGCGTTGCTAAACCCGCCAAGTCATTCATCCCTTCATCTGAGACCGGCTACAACGAGTCAGCTCCAGAGTTTGAGTACAACGTAGACAAAGCAAAGCAGCTTCTTGCAGAAGCCGGTATTTCTAACCTCACTCTTAATGCCCAGGTCAGAAGCCAGGACCAGAACCTTATGGTTGCTCTTCAGGACGCTTGGTCACAGATTGGCGTTACGTGTAATGTCAGCGTTATTGACTCCGGCGTCTGGAGTGATGCACGTACTAACGGTGACCTTGAAGTTACTCTGGTCACCTGGTCTACCCTCTCATTCCAGGGTATTGAGCACATGGGTTCCTACTTCCGCTCTGATCGTGCTGCAAAGAAGTCTTCCTTCTACAACAGCGCTGAGTTTGACAACCTAGTTGACCAAGCTCGTCTTACTATTAACAATAACGATAAGGTGCTTGAGCTTACTCGTCAGGCAGACAGTCTTATGACTCACACTGACTATGCTTGCCTGCCAATTGACTGGCCACAGATGCCTTACGCTCTGAAGCCGGAATTTAGCGGCCTCACCGTTTTGGTTAACCCACACTTTGAGAAGGTCCAGAAGAAGTAAGACTTCCATACACACAAAACAAAAGCGAGAAGATCGATTGGTCTTCTCGCTTTTTTGTGTTTGTATGCCGTTGTAGGACACGACAATAAGATACGCTACTCGGAAATCTTCTCCTCAAGGCGCGCTTCTTCTACAGCCTTCTGAGCTGCCTCAATAGCATGAGCCACCTGTGGTGTGCGGTCTTCATCTGTAAGCGATGTGTCATACAGGTGGCAAGCGCAGAAATGACCTGGCTCAGCCTCGATGCGCTCAGGTACACGCTCAGAGCATACCTTCATAGCCTTAGGGCAACGCGTGTGGAATACGCAGCCTGAAGGTGGGTTAGCAGGACTTGGAACATCACCCTGGAGAATGCGCTTTTCCTGGATGCGCTCGTGACGAATACGAGGAATAACATCCAGAAGTGCCTGAGTGTATGGATGCAGAGGACGCTCAAAGAGGGCGTCTTTGGTAGCAAACTCCATCTGGTGGCCCAGATACATGACCATAACAGTATCAGCAATGTGGCGAACAACGGAAAGGTCATGGCTGATAAAGATATAGGCCAGACCGTGGTCCTTCTGAAGCTCTTCAAGCAGGTTAATTACTTTTGCCTGAACAGAAACGTCCAAAGCAGAAACAGGCTCGTCGCAGACAACAATTTCTGGCTCAAGCACAATAGCGCGAGCAATACCAATACGCTGGCGCTGACCACCCGAGAACTCGTGAGGATAGCGGTACTTGAACTCAAGGTTAAGGCCAACTTCTTCCATAACCTCTTCAATGCGAGCGTCGCGCTCTGCCTTTGTCTTATAGGTGCCTGCAATATCAATAGGCTCGCCAATGATATCCATGACCGTCATACGTGGATTCAGGGAGCTGTAAGGATCCTGGAAGATCAGCTTCATCTTCTGACGGGCTCGCTTGAGGTCTTCTCCCTTAAGCGAGGTAAAGTCCTCTCCATCAAGCTCAACCGTACCAGAGGTTGGCTCGGTAAGGCGCAGTACGCACTTGCCTGTTGTAGACTTTCCGCAGCCAGACTCGCCAACAATGGCCAAGGTCTCTTTGCGCCTGAGCTCAAAAGAAACATCCTCAACAGCATGAACCGAAGCGTTAGAGCGACCAAAAACTCCGTTTTTAATGGGGAATCGCTTAACCAAGTTCTTTACGGACAAGATGGTTTTCTCGCCAGAAAGGTCCTTGACGTCTGTGTTCTTCTCTTCTGCCATGACTACTCACCCCACTCATCAGTGTATTTCCAACAGCTGACAGTATGGCAATTGTCTTCACCAACAGCAGTCAAGCTAGGACGACGATTCTTACAAATGTCCTTAGCAAACGGACAACGTGGATGGAATGGGCAACCAGAAGGCATATGCGAAAGCATAGGAACGCTACCAGGAATTGCATAGAGTTCCTTGGTGTGCTCGTCAAACGATGGAATAGATGCAATCAAGCCCTGAGCATAGGGGTGCAGAGGGTTAGTAAAGAGCTCTGCAGACTGCGCATACTCAACGCGATGACCAGCGTACATGACAAGAACCCAGTCAGCCATCTCGGAAACAACGCCCATGTCGTGTGTAATCAACATGACAGCGGTGCCCAAATCTTGCTTCATGCGATCGATAATCTGCAGAATCTGTGCCTGAACCGTTACGTCAAGAGCGGTTGTTGGCTCGTCGCAGATAAGCAGTGATGGCTGGCAGGCAAGTGCCATGGCAATCATGACACGCTGACGCATGCCACCAGAAAGCTCATGTGGATATGACGAGAAGACCTTCTCTGGTGCAGGAATACCCACCAGCTTAATCATATCAAGGGCCTTCTGATCTGCCTCCTGTTTGCTCATGTTGGGATTATGAACAAGGATGCCCTCACGAATCTGAAGACCAGATTTCATAACAGGATTCAAGGAGGTCATAGGCTCCTGGAAGATCATTCCGATGCGATTACCGCGAAAGCCACGCATGCCACCACGAGGAAGCTGCGTTAAATCAGTTCCCTCAAAAATAATTTCTCCGCCAGTAATCTGCGCAGGAGGTGTAGGGAGCAATCCCATGACTGACAATGCCGTCATAGACTTACCGCAGCCAGACTCTCCTACTACCGCAAGAGTCTCGCCTTTACGCATAATAAACGAGAGGTCACTTACTGCAGGAAGTGCGCCATCTTCGGTGAAAAGCGTAACATCAAGATGATTAACGTCGAGAAGGACGTTCTTCTTGCACTGCTCTTCTCGCTCTTTTTGAGCGGTTTCTTGTGCAAGCTTACGCTCTTCAAGACTACAAAACTTTACCGTCTGACCGTCTGGCCCTTCAATGACGTGCTCAAATGTTGCATCTGCAACCTCAGTTGCCTGATCATTTTCTTGTGCAAGAGCATCTGTATTTTCTGCCATAAACGTAACCTCCTTTCTAAGAACGCATCTTTGGATCAAGGGCGTCGCGCAGGGCGTCGCCAAGTAAGTTGAAAGACATAACCGTAATGATGATGACAATACCAGGGGCAATACTGTAGAGAGGCTGTGAGGCAAGATACGGCTGAGAAGCTGCAATCATTTGACCCCAGCTTGCCTCAGGTGGCTGAACACCCAATCCCAAGAACGAAAGCGTTGCCTCAGAAAGAATTGCACTTGGAATGCCCAGCGTAGAAACAACGATCAGCGTAGAAATGCAGTTAGGAAGCAAATGCTTCATGATGATGCGGAAGCTGTTACCACCAGACAAAATACAAGACTGAATGTATTCAGAATTCTTCAGGCGCATGACGTCGCCTCGAATCAGCCTTGCCGTGGTTGTCCACATCAAAAGACCCAGTGCAATATAGAGGTTAATAAGACCTGGGCCCATAACAAACATAATCAATATTGCAAAAAGCAAGAATGGGAAACTGGAGAAAACCTGAATGATAAAGGAAACAACTGCATCAACCCAACGGCCATAATATCCAGCTGCAACTCCCGCAACAAAGCCAATAAAGAGAGCAATAACCTGCGAAATAATACCAACAGATAGAGAAATCTGACAGCCGTAAATAATACGAGAAAGAATATCTCTGCCGTACTCATCGGTGCCAAGCAGATGTGCAAACGTTGGATTCTGATTCTTAATTGCCAGGTTTTGAACTTTGTAGCTATAAGGAGCAAGGATTGGGGCAAGGATCGCAATAATCGCCAGGAGCAAAACAATGCCTAAGCAAATCATACCCAGCTTATTTTTCTTAAAAATGTTCCAGCTAACTTGCCAATAGCTCTGCGCACGGACCTTTCCAGTGGCAGCCTGTTCCGCTTCTTGAGCCTTGGCGGCATCCTCAAGCACAGCCTCAGTCTTTTGGACCTTCTCGCTATTTTTATCACTTGTAAACAAAGTCATTACTCTGATGCCTCCTCTCCAAGACGAATGCGTGGATCAACTACCGCGTACAAGATATCAACAAGCAGATAGATAACAACGCAGATAATTGCCACGTACATGACACTACCCTGAATCAACGGCAAGTCACGAGCATTAATTGCATCGATAAGCAGCTTACCCATACCGTTCATGTTGAAGATCTGCTCAATGATGATGGAACCAGTAAGGATGTCTCCCAGCTGAGATCCAGCAATGGTAATAATTGGGATAAGAGCATTTCTGAGCGCATGTTTCAAAACAATAGCGGAGCGCTTAAGGCCCTTAGCTTCAGCAGTTCTAATATAGTCCTGATTTAATACATCCAGCATGCTAGTCCTGGTAACACGAGCAATACTTGCTGCGTAACGAGAACCCAGTGCAATGACAGGAAGAACGTAGGCGTTTGGTGTTTTAACGCCTGATAGCGGGAACCACTTAAGCGTCAAGGCAAAAATAATCTGCAGTACTAATGCCACCCAGAATGAAGGGGCAGAAATACCAAAGATTGCAGCTGACATAAGCGTTCTATCAAGCCATTTTCCATGGTTTACTGCGGCGAGAATACCCATCAAAAGACCAAGTACTATGGCAAAAAGATACGCAAACACCGCTAAGCGTAGCGTAACTCCCAAAGCCTTAGTCAGAAGTGCAATGACAGGTCGCTTCTGAGTGTAAGAAGTTCCAAAATCTCCACCAAGCATTTTTACAAACCAGTTTGCGTACTGCTCTGGAATTGGCTTATCAAGACCCATGGTGTGACGGACCTGTTGAACAGTTGCCTCATCAGCCATATCGCCCATCATGACTCGTACTGGGTCACCTGGGACAATGTTCAAGACAAAAAACGTTAAAGCAGAAATACAAACTACAACGCTCACTGCTTGAAGGATTCGTTTGATTAGAAACGATCTCACTCCTGAGCTCCTCTCCCCTCAAGAAAATGAAGCGGCATCCAAGAATCTTAGATGCCGCTTTAAAGTTTATAGCAAGTTTGCTACTTAGTCCTCTGGAACGGTGTAATCGGGATTAGATGTATCAATATCAATATCATAGAAGTGATAAATCAAGTTTCCAACCTTAGCGTTCAGGACGTACTTCTTAGCGACAAAGGAGTTCTTTGGCCAATACAAAGGAAGTGTAGCAAAGTCCGTACGAGTCAGCAGGTTGTCTGCGTTCTTGTAGTCTTCAGCCCTCTTGTCCTTGTTAAGCTCAGAGCGAGCCTCAACAAGAAGCTTGTCGAACTCTGGGTTGTTGTAGAAAGATGACTTCTTTGCGGCGTTAGTGCTGTAGAAGTAGGTATACATATGCTGATCGCCGTCAGCAAACAGTGGATACCAACCAAGAGTAGTAATCTGAAGGTTGCCGGCAGCCCAGTCAGTGTTCCAAACTGCATTATCCTCTACCTGAACGTCAAGGGTAACGCCAACCTTGCTCCAGTACTCCTGAACAGCAACAAGGAGCTTCTCGTAAGACTTTCTAACCTTTGCGGAAAGCTTAAGGTCTGATGCACCAGCCTCAGCAAGAAGAGACTTAGCCTTCTCTGGATCGTACTCAAAAGCAGGAGCGCTCTTGTCGTAACCAGGTGTTGCAGGTGCAAGCCAACCGCTTGAAACAGTACCATTACCAGAAGCGATGTTATCAACAAGCTCCTGACGGTTAATTGCCAGAGAAAGTGCCTGACGAACCTTAGGATCAGTCAAACCAAGACCCTCTTTAAGGTTAAGGTTGATGAAGTTAACGCCAAGGGTCTGATATACAGTAATAAGATCCTTTACGTCAGCATCGCTTGAATACTGCTGATACAGAGAAGATGGAAGATCGCAGAAGTCAATGTCATTGTTCTTAAATGCAAGCAGCTGAGTATTGGAATCGTCATAGAAGTGAATACGAATCTCATCCAGTGCAGGCTTGCCGTCATGGTAGTCATCAAAACGCTCAAGAACAACCTCAGTGGTGTCATCGTTGCTCTTAATCTTGTACTTACCAGTACCAATAAGGTTAGTACCAGTACCCCAATCAGCACCAGCAGCCTCACAAGCCTTCTCTGGGAAGATGCAAGCATAAGAAATACCAAGAACGCTTACAAAAACAACATAAGGCTCAGAAAGTGTAAAGGTGAAGTGAGTATCATCCTGAACAGTGAGACCTTCAAGCTCAGTGGCATTGCCAGCAAGCATCTCTGGAGCGCCCTTAATCTTGTCAAAGAAGCTAGTGGAGAGAGCCTTGGTCTCTGGCTTAAACATACGCTCAAAGGTGTACTTAACATCCTTTGCAGTCAGAGTAGTACCATCGTGGAACTTAATGCCCTCTTTAAGCTCGCACTTAAGGGTAAGACCATCAGACTCAAAAGTTGGGATCTCTTTGAGCAGACATGTGACAAGCTCATTATCCTCAGTCCATCGAAGCAAAGACTCACAAACAGCGTCTGCAATACTTGCAGACTGTGAGTTGTTTGCACGCTGCATATCCAGGCCCTGCTTAGAGTTTGCGGAACCATAAAGAAGAATCTTCTTTTTATCAGAAGCCTGAGGAGTATCAGTAGAGGAAGGGCTGCAGCCAGCCAGCATCATAGATGCACCACCACCAGCCGCTACCATACCTGATGCCTTCAAAAAATTACGACGGCTGAGTGAATTTTCCAGCATGTTAACCCTTCTTTCTTATTAAAACGATTTATAAGACAACCCTGCTGGGGTTTGATAACTATACATAACAATTACCAGCATCTACCTATATATACCTATGATGAAATAGACATGAAACATTAAATTGTGACGATAACAGCAAAATCTATTTACCTGCACTTTTTGTCAAACCATATAGAATTTACCTATACACAAAGATAAATAATGACTAAGCATTTTTGGACAGTTGTCCATTATGTTCATAAAAATATTGGCAGGTATCAAAGCGATACCTGCCAAAACAAAAAACCTGTAACGAGAGCACTCTCTGTCTTAGTGCTTACGCTTCATAAGTCCTGCAGCTGTCAAAGCAGATGCACTCATAACCATAAGAGGCATTACCAGAAGCTCTTCACCCGTATTTGGAAGCTGTGCTTTCTTCTTCTTTGTCTTCTTCTCTTTTACTGGAGAAGCAGGATTGGAAGGCTCTTCTGGAGCTGGAGCTGGCGTTGGTGTTGGTGCTGAAGTATCAGACTTAACAGTTAGGGTAACTGTCTTTGCTGCCTCGTAGTCATTACCTGCAGCTGCAGCATTACCGTTGAAGTAATAATAATATGTAACGGAGTATGCGCCAGGAGTCTTAGAAATCTCTTCTGCCTTCTGAGCAACAGTTGCTGCATCCATGGTTGCTGTATCAAGTACAACTGCACCACTCTGATCAACAACCTGAACGCGAGCATCGGCAGAACCAGCAGCAGGGGTGACCTGACCAGCACTGTGATCAACCATAGCATCAAGATTGTCAAGAATACTCCAGGTGTCTTGATTAGCGGTAATGGTGACATCGTGCGCAGTGACTACCTGTCTAAGCTCTGTATAAAGAGGAGAAATAACGCCGTTGTTAAGATCAAGAGCATCAGTAGAACCCTCAGAAGCGTAAATACGAAGAGCTCCTGTAGAGCTACTTGTGTATGAATACTCCTGGTACACATCATCAGAAAGATCATTATCAACAGCCAACTGCCAACCAGGGATATTAAGGTACAGTCCCCTATTGGAATTACCCGTGTGAACTGAATAGCCAAGATCTCTCATGGCATTCTTGATGTTGGTAAGATCAATGTAGTAAGCGCCACCCGTATAGAGAGTGTCGTTCACAGTTGCACTATGGCGATCTTCATAAAGAATGTTATCTATATAGATATCACTCGTAGAGATAGTTGGCATAGAGCTCTGATCATCCTGAGGAATTGCGTAATAACTACCATCAGCCTTGATGATTACGCCAAGATACTTTTTGTTGCTGCTCAAAATAGAGTTGTTAGTTCCCTGCTCTAAGACTTGCCTTGCAAACCTGATGGAGGTGCGAGGATTTCCGTAGGAAGTCTTATGATCAAGTAGATACTGAGTAAGGGGAACATAATTTGTGCCATACAGATTAATGGCAGAAGGATTAGTGAGTGTAAGAGGAACCGTAAGGGTAATAAGATCGGAA
>CALBBS010000152.1 GCA_937926845.1 uncultured Atopobium sp.
GAGCTCGCGCGCACGATAGTCCTCGCCAAAAGCGGTGAGCAGACGAACGTCGCTGTCGAGAAGAGCCAGGTTGTGGGCAACATTTCTGCCAACGCCACCAAAGGACATGGTGACTTTACCAGGGTTAGAATCTCCCGCCACAAGGGAAGCGTTAGGGCGACCAGCAATATCCATGTTGGCGGCACCAATAACAATGACGTAGGGACGCTCGCTCAAAATGTAGCGGCGGCCCAAAATTGCGCCCTTTGCGGTAAGGTTGGAGATGTGAACCGAAACAGAAGAACGCGAGATACCTGCACGCTCTGCAATTTCCTTCTGAGTAATGGAAGGCTGCTCTTTAATCCAGTTGAAAATCATCTGTTCTCGATTGGTGAGCATCAGGCCTCCTAGCAGTAAAAATAGAATCCGACTAAACAGGTGCTTATATAAAACTTCTAAACAGGTGCTTATCTTCTTTAAGCTAGTGCTTAAATCTTGCTTTGGACAACGATAAGACAGCAGCTAGAGTCTGTAAAGAATGAATTCATTAAATTTTTCCCTGGTGAGCTCAACGATTTTCTCGCCATATTGGTTTTACCTGCTTGATTTTTCTAAGCATTTGCTGCGTACCGTTTACAGAATTTTAGTATCTGCAAACGGTTGTATCGTGAAAATCTCTCTAAATTGGGCGTCGGTGTTATGCAACTGTAATAATATATTTAATGAATAGTAATGACTCGTCCACATAAGTTAGTATGCGTATGTATCGTGCGCAAATGCTTGTTTCGGGCGTTTTAGGAGGTAGTATGCCTAAACGTGTTTTTGTAGTTGTTCTTGATAGTTTTGGCATCGGCGAAGAGCCTGATGCAGCGGCATACGGAGACGAGGGCAGCAATACCCTCTGTGCATGCGCAACAAGTGGCGTTCTTAACATCCCAAATATGACAAAGTTGGGCCTTCTTAATATTGATGGAGCACTTGATACCGTTTATGACGTCGATCTGAAGCCAATTGAGTCTCCTGAGGGCGCATATGCTCGCATGCAGGAGAAATCCGCTGGTAAAGACACTACGGTTGGTCACTGGGAGATGGCAGGTGTCATTTCTCCAAAGAAGTTCCCAACCTATCCTGATGGTTTCCCACAGGAGGTCATTGAGGAGTTTGAGCAGAAGACGGGCCGCAAGGTTCTCTGCAACAAACCTTACTCCGGAACCGATGTTATTAGAGACTTTGGTAAAGAGCACGTAGAGACTGGTGCTCTGATTGTCTATACCTCAGCAGATTCTGTTTTCCAGATTGCTGCTCATGAGGACGTGGTAAGTCCCGAGAAACTCTATGAATATTGCCGCATTGCGCGCGAGATTCTTCAGGGTGAGCACGGCGTTGCTCGCGTTATTGCTCGTCCTTTTGAGGGAGAGTGGCCATATCAGCGCACTTCTCGCCGTCATGACTTCTCGCTTGAGCCAACGGGCCCAACCATGCTTGATCGCCTTAAAGAGAACGGCTTTGATGTTCTTTCTATTGGCAAGATTTACGACATCTTTGCTCATCGCGGCATGACCGAGTTTGAGTTCACTACCTGCAACGCAGACGGAATTCAGAAAACTATTGAGGCTACTAGCAAAGACTTCAACGGTCTGTGCTTCACCAACCTTGTTGATACCGACATGATTTACGGTCACCGCAACGATCCTGTGGGATACTCCAACGCTCTTTCTTACTTTGACGAGCGCATTCCTCAAATTATTGAGGGCCTTCGTGAGGATGACCTGTTCATTATTACTGCAGATCATGGCTGTGACCCGGTAACACCATCTACTGATCACTCTCGTGAGTACGTGCCACTGCTTATCACAGGTCCAAAGGTTAAGCCAAACACCAACCTTGGTACAACCGCCACATTTGCCGATATGGCCGAGACAATCCTTGATTATTTTGGCGTTGAGCAACTTGGTGTTGGAACTTCTCACCTGTCAGAGATTCTTAAGGAGAACTAATGGCTACTACCCCAACTCCTCATAACGCTGCTGTTGAGGGCCAGATTGCTAAGACTGTCCTCATGCCAGGCGATCCTCTGCGCGCTAAGCTTCTTGCAGACACGTATCTGGAGAACGTTGAGCAGTTCAACACCGTTCGCAATATGTTTGGCTACACCGGCACCTACAAGGGACAGCCAGTCTCTGTTATGGGTTCTGGTATGGGCATGCCTTCCATTGGCATCTATTCTTACGAGCTCTTTAATTTCTATGGAGTCGATAACATCCTCCGCATTGGTAGCGCAGGTGGTCTTGCTCCTGAGGTAAAGCTTAGAGACATTGTTATTGGCATGTCTTCCAGCACTGATTCTAATTATCCATCACAGTACGGAATGCCTGGAGCCATTGCACCTACCGCAGACTTTGGCCTGTTGAGCAAGGCTGTTGCTGGTGCAGAAAAGCTGGGTTATCCCGTTCGCGTTGGTAATATCCTGGCAAGCGACGTGTTCTATACCGTAGACAACTCGCTTACAAAATGGGCAAGCATGGATGTTCTTGCCGTTGAGATGGAGTCGGCAGCCCTGTATCTCAACGCCATGCACGCTCATAAGCATGCGCTTACGCTGCTAACTATTTCTGATCTTCCTCTTACCGGAGAAGCTCTCTCCGCTGAGGAGCGTCAGACTAGTTTCACGCAGATGATGGAGGTTGCTCTTTCTGTTGTTGCTTAAGGCACTTGTTGCGTAAAGCATTGCAGATCAGCAGTTTGCCATTGCTGTTTGTTTTGGAACCATGCGGATTTTCCGCTTAAGTTAGGGGAGTTTGGTCAACTTCTCATAAAGATCCAGCGCTAAAGCTGGACGTTCCCGCCACATGAGGTAAGGAGAGCACGGAATGAACAAGAACGTTTCTCGTCGTAGTTTTGTGACCGGCGCAACCGGCGTTGGCGCATTTGCAGCACTTGCAGGTCTTGCAGGCTGCAACCAGAAGAAGGACGATGGTGGCCAGAAGGCATCAGGTGAGAAGAAAAAGAAGCTCACCATGGTTACCGACACTGGTGGTGTTAACGACCAGTCCTTTAACCAGTCTGCTTGGGAGGGCATGACCGAGCTTAAGGATAAGTATGGCTGGGATGTCAGCTATCTTGAGTCCAAGCAGGATTCCGACTATGCAACCAACCTTGATAAGGCTGTTGACGCAGAGTCCGACCTTGTTTGGGGCGTTGGCTTTGCTATGGCAGACGCAACTCTTAAGGCTGCTAAGGACAATCCAAACACCCAGTTTGCTATCATCGACAACGGCAACGATTCTCAGGTTTCTAACTTCACGGGCGTTATGTTCCGCGCTCAGGAGCCTTCCTTTGTTGTTGGCTACATTGCTGCTCGCACTACAAAGACCGGCAAGGTTGGCTTTGTTGGCGGCATTTCTTCCGCACTTATCGACCAGTTTGAGTACGGTTACCGCGGTGGCGTTGCTTATGCAAACAAGGAGAAGGGCACCAACGTTGAGATTTCTGCACAGTATGCAGAGTCCTTCTCTGACGCAGCAAAGGGCAAGGCTATTGCTAACTCCATGTACTCCGATGGTTGCGACATTGTCTTCCACGCTGCAGGCGGCGTAGGAACCGGCGTTATTGAGGCAGCTAAGGACGCAAATAAGCTTGCTATCGGCGTTGACCGTGACCAGGCATATCTTGCTCCAGAGAACGTTTTGACCTCCGCTCTTAAGCGCGTCAACGTTGCTATTGTTGAGATTTCCGAGAAGATCCTGAAGGACGGTCAGAAGGGTGGCACCACCATTTCTCTGGGCGCTTCCGAGGACGCTGTCGGAATTTCTGAGGAGCACCACCTCATGGCTGAGGATACCTACAAGTCTGCTATTGATCTTCTTGACAAGATTAAGGCTGGCTCTGTTGTTCCTCCTGCAAGCAAGGATGAGTTGGAGAAATACGTCAAATCTTTGAGCTAAGTTCTGGCTTAGTTTTTTGAGTCCTGGGGTTTCTCGCCAGATGGTTTTGCCGTCTGACAGGCCCAAAGGCTGATGAGTTTGGATTTGTTGGTGAGGGGTGCTCTTTGGCACTCCTCACCTCTAGCAAGTGTGTAAAGGAGATGGCTCGTGGAAGTCAGTTCGGATTACGCTGTTCAGATGCATGGCATTACCAAAGTTTTTGGATCGTTTAAAGCTCTTGACGCCGTAGACCTTAACGTGCGCAAGCAAACTGTCCACGCCATTTTAGGAGAGAACGGCGCAGGTAAAAGTACGCTTATGAACGTACTGTATGGCCTGTATTCTGCTGATGAGGGCGAGGTTTACCTCAACGGAGAGCGTGTATCCATATCTGGCCCAACCGATGCTATCGCTCACGGTATTGGTATGGTTCACCAGCACTTTATGCTGGTCGAGAACTTTACTGTTACAGAAAATATTGTTTTGGGCAACGAGGTCACCAAGGCTGGTGGCGTCCTTGATCCAAAGCGAGCTCGCGAGAAGGTCCTGGAGATTGTTGAGGAATACGGCTTTGACGTAGACCCTGACGCCAAGATTGAAGACATTTCTGTTGGTATGCAGCAGCGTGTTGAGATCTTGAAGGCCCTGTATCGTGGTGCTGATACGCTGATTCTTGATGAGCCTACGGCAGTTCTTACGCCGCAGGAGATTGAGAAGCTTATTCAGATCATGCATGACCTGGTAAGCAAAGGTAAAACCATCATTGTTATTACGCACAAGCTTAAAGAGATTATGTCTTCTGCTGACGAGTGCACTATTATTCGTCGCGGCAAGTACATGAGCACCGTTGATGTCTCCAAGACATCCGAGACTGAGCTTGCAACACTTATGGTGGGTAGAAACGTTAACCTGCATGTCGAGAAAAAACCTGCAACTCCTGGTGAGGTTGTTCTTTCTATTAAAGACCTCCATGTCAAGGATGAGCGCGGTATTGAGCAGGTAAACGGCTTTAATTTGGACATTCGTGCCGGCGAGATTGTTGGTCTTGCAGGCATTGACGGCAACGGTCAGAAAGAACTTGCCGATGCCATAAACGCACTGGTAAAGCCTGAGTCAGGAACTATCACCGTGAAGGGTGAAGAGATTCAAGGCACAACCCCTAAGACGGTCATTGACCACGCAGTTGCCACTATTCCTTCAGACCGTCATCGTTGGGGTTTGGTTCTGCCCTTTACCGTTGCCGAGAACATGGTGCTTGAGCGCCACAACGAGGAGACCTTTGGTAAGGGCATTGCACTTGACCTGGCAAAGATTAAAGAATTCTCTCAGAAGCTGATTGACGAGTTTGATATTCGTCCTGCAGAGTGCGCAGATCATCAGGCAGTGGGACTTTCCGGCGGCAATCAGCAGAAAGTTATTATCGCCCGCGAGGTTTCTTCCAACCCAGACGTCCTCATTGCCATTCAGCCAACCCGCGGCCTTGATGTTGGTGCTATTGAGTTTGTTCACAAGGCACTTATTCGCGAGAGGGACCGTGGAGCAGCAATTTTGCTGATTTCCTTTGAGCTGGACGAGATTATGGACGTTGCCGATAAGATGGCAATTATTTACGCCGGCAAGAATGTTGGCGAGTTTGACCAAGGTACTATCACTGAAGAGCAGGCTGGCCTGCTGATGGCAGGAGGTGACGCCGAGTGAGTACGCTTACAAAGATAATGAGAAAGCCCATTACGTCAGCAATTGTTGCTATTTTTGTTGGCCTGTTGGTTGCTTCTATTATTTTGGTTGTTGCAGGATATGACCCTATCAGCTCGTTTGAGGCTCTTATTGGCGGCATGGTAGGTAAGCCAAAATACATTTCTAACGTCATTATTAAGGCAACACCTTTGCTCTTTACCGGTATTGCGGTTGCCTTTGCATTCCGCGTTGGCCTCTTCAACATTGGTGCAGAGGGTCAGTACATTGTAGGTACCATCCTCGCCGTTATTGTTGGCTACAGCCTGGACCTTCCTCCTGTACTGCAGATTCCTGTAGTTGTTTTGGTTGGTACCGCAGGTGGCGCAGGTATTGGTGCCATTATTGGATGGCTCAAGGCTCAGTTTGGCATCAACGAGGTTATTACCAGCATTATGTTTAACTGGATCAGCCTTTACCTCTGCAACTTTGTGGTTTCTCTTCCACAGTTCCACCAGCCAAACTCAACTTCTTCGTACCCTATTAACGAGTCTGGCTATACCACACTGTTCTATGGCATGAAGAATTCCGAGGACGGTGCTGAGGCAATTCGCAATATTCCTGTTATTGGCGACGCTATTATGCGTACCGATGTAAACATTGGTATTGTTGTTGCTATTATCGCAGCTATCTTTATTGGTTGGCTGCTTATGCGCACCAAGGTTGGTTATGAGATGCGCGCTGTTGGTTTTAACCGAGACGCTGCACAGTTTACCGGCATCAACGTTAAGAAAAACATTACGCTCTGCATGGCTATTTCTGGTGCACTCTGCGGACTTGCAGGTGCTCTGACCATCACCGGTATTGCTCCTCACAGTATTGCAACGCTGGCGGCATTTGAGAATAACGGCTTTAACGGTCTGTCCGTTGCGTTTATCGCTAACTGCAATCCTGTGGCATGTATTCCTGCGTCCTTCCTGTTTGCTGGTCTTCTTTATGGTGGTCAGACGGTTCAGCAGACGGTTGGTGCACCTTCCGAGATTATCAACATTGTTATTGGTACTATCGTGTTCTTTATGGCTCTGGGTGGCGTTATTCCAATGCTTGCCGACCGTCTTGATCACAAGCGTGCCCAGAAGGCTAAGGAAGAAGAGGCAAAGCTTGCTGCTCAAGTGAGTGATGCGTCCGACCCTTCTCAGGAGGAGGCAAACAATGCTCACTAACCTGATTCTTCTTGTTTCCGTTACCCTCATGTACTCGACACCTCTTATTTTTGGTGCTCTGGGCGGCGTTGTCTCCGAGCGCTCCGGTGTTGTCAACATTGGTATTGAGGGCATGATGGGCGTTGGTGCCTTTGCAGGCGTTGCGGGCAGCTACCTCACCGGAAACCCTTGGATTGGCTTCCTTTGTGCAGGTATTGCAGGTGGCCTTATTGCGCTTCTGCACGCCATGGCATCTATTACGTTTAACGCTGACCAGACCGTCTCTGGTGTTGCTATTAACTTGCTGGCTCCTGGTATTGCATTGTTTGCCTGCCGTCTTTTGTTTGATGGCGCTGCAATGTCTCCAGCTGTCAACAAGTTGCCAAAGCTCTTTGGCGAGGGTGCCTTTAACGACACACCTTATTCCAGCTTGAACGTAGACATTACCGTGGAACTTGCACTTTTGACCGCCCTTCTCGTCTGGTTTGTGCTTTACCGTACCAAGTGGGGCCTGCGTATTCGCTCCGTTGGCGAGCATCCACACGCATCCGAGACGCTGGGCATTAGCGTTCGTAAGACTCGCTACCTCTGCGTTATTGTTTCTGGTGTCCTAGCAGGATTTGGCGGTGCTTCCGTAACACTGGCAATTATTTCTCAGTTCACCCAGACGGCTATTTCTGGTCAGGGCTTTATTGCACTGGCAGCTGTCATTTTTGGTAAGTGGAAGCCTCTGAACACCTATGCAGCTTGCCTGCTCTTTGGCTTTACTCAGGCGCTGGCAATTCTTCTTGGCGGTGGCGCAACTCCAATCCCAAGCCAGATCATTGCAATGCTTCCATACTTCATCACCATCATTACGCTGGTCCTCTTTGTTGGTAAGTCTGTTGCTCCTAAGGCAGACGGCGTGCCATACATCAAGGGAAGCCGCGCATAATGGCAGAGGTAGAGGGTTCTTGTCACGTTTCTAACGAGGCGCTTGTTCAGCTTGCTATTGAGGCGCGCAACCACGCCTATGTACCGTACTCTCACTATGCTGTTGGAGCTGCACTCTTGTGCTCTGACGGCACGGTATACGGAGGTGCCAACCTAGAAAACGCTGCATACACGCCTTCTAACTGCGCCGAGCGTACGGCGTTTTTCCGCGCAGTGTTTGAGGGTCGCAGGGATTTTGTGGCCATTGCGGTTGTTGGCGGTCCCGAGGGAGAAGCTCCAACAGCTTGGTGCACTCCTTGTGGCGTATGCAGGCAGGTCATTCGCGAGTGGTGCGATCCTGCTACATTCCGTATTGTGCTGGGCAAGGCAGGTGCAGCTCCTCGCGAGTATCTACTCAAGGATATTTTGCCTATGGGATTTGGCCCCGAGGATCTGGGCGAGTCTAG
>CALBBS010000153.1 GCA_937926845.1 uncultured Atopobium sp.
CAACACGAGAGCTTGCGGCCCAAATTGACGACGTTGCTAAAAGCGTTTGCGCATCCACTGGTCAGCAAGCTGTCATTGTCACCGGTGGCGCTCGCTATAAGCACCAGATAACCGCTCTGCAAAAAGGTTGCGATGTGCTGGTGGCAACACCTGGCCGCCTGATAGATCTTCTCGACAAGAAGCATACAAATCTGGAGAATATCCAGGTGCTAGTACTCGACGAGGCAGACCGCATGCTTGACATGGGATTTTGGCCAAGCGTTCATCGCATTATGGAGCAGCTACCCAAGGCACATCAAACGTTGCTTTTCTCGGCAACGCTCCTTGCGTCAATTACCTCAACCATAGATGCGCTGCTCAAAGATCCGGAGCGCATTGAGATTGCAAGAACTGGACAAACTGCAGCAACAATTGAGCAGCATTTGTGCTCGGTTACGCAAGGGCAAAAGCCTCAGCTCTTAAAGGCGCTTATCGACTCGTTTGATCCTGCGCCAGAACGCGTTTTGGTGTTCTGCAGGACAAAGTCGCGCGTTGACAGTATTTACAAAAACCTTAAAACCGCAGGTCTCAAGGTTGATGTTATGCATGCGGATCGTCCGCAAAAGGCTCGTGCAAAAGCACTCGAACGTTTCCGCAGCGGTGCCATTCAGGTTCTTGTTGCCACAGACGTCATGAGCCGCGGTATTGATATCCAGGGTATTGACACGGTCATTAACTTTGACGTGCCACTTGATTCCGAGGATTATGTTCACCGTATTGGCCGAACAGGCCGTGCTGGAGCCGCAGGTCAGGCGTTCACTTTTATGGGACCAGATGAGGTCACGCCTCTCAGAGAAATTGAGTATTTTACAAAAGCGCTCATTCCCTCATGGGATTTACCTGGCTTTTCTTATGACTCGGGTCGTATTATGCTTCAAGACTCCCGCTCTGCCACCAAGACCACGCGCTCGATGTTCTCGGGCTCAAGGTCAAGGGGTAAGGGATTTGGTTTTGGTGGCAGATATGGCCGACACACGTAATCTATAATCAGATGCAGTTGGCTAATACAGTAAAGGAATAAAACATGGGTCCTTTTAATGGAGTTGGTGTAATTTTTGCTCTTGGAGCAGCAGCTCTTCATGTGGTTATCTTTTATCTTGAGTCATTTGCCTGGACTTCTGACGGTGCGCTTAAAGCCTTTAACATGACAAAAGAAGAGGCTGAAAGTACTCAGCAAATAGCCTTCAACCAGGGATTCTACAATCTTTTTCTTGCCATTGAGGTATTCGTTGGCGTCTTCTTGATGGCCACCAGAAATCCAGCAGGTAAAGCGCTTGTCACCTTTGCTGTTTGTTCAATGGCATTTGCCGCAATTCTTCTCTATGTGACTTCTCCCGACAAACGCTCCGCAGCCATCAAGCAGGCAGTATTCCCTCTTATGGCACTCTGCAATTTGATTCTGTAACTTTTGAACATAGATGCTGGGTGCTCACAGACGCCCAGCTTTTTTGTAAGCACTTCTCGCGAGAAGGATCATCATGAAGCAACTCCGCCCTTATCCACAGGTTATTATCACCAAGAAAGCTGCTCGCGCACTTGCAGGCGGACATCCTTGGGTCTTTGAGGGCGAGGTTATCCGTGTAGAGCCGTCTCCAGAAAGCGGCGAGCATCCTCAAAATGGTTGCATTGTTGATGTCTTTGAAGAGAACGGCACCTACCAGGGAACTGGTCTTCTGTCAGAAATGAGCAAGATTCGCGTCAGAATTGTGACAAGAAACGCCAACGATAGGCTCAATGAAGCGTTTTGGAGTCGCAAGATTAGCTGGGCGTGGGAACATCGTAAAACCACTATGGGACACCGCGCTCTACCTGGGACTGAGCCCGATACCAATTGTTGCCGTGTCATCTTCTCTGAGGCCGATGGCTTTCCTGGCTTAATCGTTGACCGCTACGAGAACGTGCTTGTTGCGCAGGTAGGAACCGCTGGCATGGAGCATCTGCGTGATGCTATCTACCCGCTGCTACTTGAGATTCTCTCTGCAGACGGCCAGGTAATCGATGGTATTTACGAAAGAAATGACTCCCCCTCGCGCCTAAAAGAAGGACTTCCGCAATATAAAGGCTGGTGGACAGGTGCTTCACCAGACGAGAATGGCTTGATTGCAGAAGGCCTCCTTTCCCTGCCTTCAACTCATGTTCTTGCAACCGAAAACGGACTCAAGTTCAATCTTGACCTGGAGAACAGTCAGAAAACCGGCTTTTTCTTGGATCAAAAGTATAACCGTCGAGCAGTTCGTCAGCTTGCACGAGGTCGCCGTGTACTGGATTGCTTCTGCCACGTTGGTCCGTTTGGTCTTAACGCCGCGGCTGGTGGAGCAGAATTTGTCCGCTGTGTAGACGTCAGCCAAACTGCCATTGACCTTGCTCGCCACAATGCAGAGCTCAACGGCTTGGCAGATCGTATGGACTTTACCTGTGCAAATGTTCTTGAATACCTACCAGAGTTAGCGCAAGACCGCGCTCAGCTCAAAGCAGAGGGAGGTCCGTTTGACCTCATCATTCTGGATCCACCTGCATTTACCAAGACGCGCGACAAGGTTCGAAGCGCCATGCGTGGCTATAAAGAAATCAACGCTGCAGCCATGAAGCTGTTACCCCGAGGCGGCTACCTGGCCACTTGTTCCTGCTCACACTTCATGACCAGAGATCTTCTCGCCCAGGCAATTGCCGAGGCAGCACATCATACCAACGTGCAGCTTAAACAAATTGAAGAGCGCCAGCAAGCTCCTGACCACCCAATTCTTTGGGGTGTTCCCGAGAGCCACTACCTTGATTTCTTCATTTTCCAAGTGGTTTAATGTTGGTTATTTGCTTTTGCGACGCTCTTTAAAGAAGTCTTTAAGCTGGGCAGATGCCTCGTCTGCTAATACTCCACCTGAGACCGCAAACTCGTGGTTAAGTCTTGGATCGCTACTCACGTCAAACAACGTGCCCGTTGCGCCGCCTTTGGGGTCAAATGCACCAAACACGCAGCGATCAATACGAGCATTGACCATCAGTCCTGCGCACATCAAGCAAGGCTCCAGCGTCACGTACACCGTGCAACCCGAAAGTCTCCAGCGGCCAAGATTTTTTGAAGCCTCTTGCATGGCGAGAAACTCAGCGTGTGCAGAAGGGTCGTTATCTATCTCACGGCGATTATGTGCAACGGCAATAACCTCTCCATCGCACACTACAACTGCGCCGATAGGCACTTCTCCTATCCGAGCTGCAAGTTCTGCCTGTTCAAGAGCAAGTTTCATATACTTCTGATCAAGAGCAGCCTGTGGGGTCAAAGGCTCTTGCGCTTCGTCGCTCATAGCTGCTCCTCTCTTGTTTAGTTGCTGTCGTGATTCTTACGCAGTTCTGACGCGAATCCGTCACGAACCTGACGCGTATTTGTCTTCATTTAATTATGAAGCAAAACCGAACTTACCAAATCCCCTACTCGCAAAAAACTGAATTATGAGGTAGGATATTACCGCTTTGGAGAGGTGGCAGAGTGGTTGAATGCGGCGGTCTTGAAAACCGTTGAGCGGTGTCCCCGTTCCGAGGGTTCGAATCCCTCCCTCTCCGCCATTTTTTGGCGGACCTCAACTTAACGTTTTGCTTCCACGATTTACTTCCAGAATCTACATTCCATTACACGTCATTTCTAGCTCAACGTTCTTCTCGCCAGTGTGTGGGCGAGCGCTCCATGTACCAAAAGACTCCTTAAAAAGTTAAAAGCTTTAATCAAAAAACACCTTAGTTTTTCACTTTTGGGTATAATTAACCCGTCCAAATGGATGGCTGACACAGACGTGCCAGTGATTGAAAGGATTTAGCATGATTATTGCCGCAGTTGTAATTATTGTTCTTCTGGTTTTCTGGGCTATTAGCATTCACAACAACATCATCCGCGCAAGCAACAGGTGCGATAACGCTTGGGCAGCTATCGATACGCAGCTTCAGCGTCGTAACGATCTGATTCCTAACCTGGTCAACACCGTTAAGGGTTACGCAGCTCACGAGTCTAAGACTTTTGAGGCAGTTACTTCTGCTCGCGCTGCAGTCGCAAATGCTCGCACTCCTGAAGAGAAGATGCAGGCTTCCGGCACTCTTTCCAATGCTCTGACCAACCTGTTTGCTGTTGTTGAGAATTACCCAGAGCTCAAGGCAAACCAGAACTTCCTGGAGCTCCAGGCAGAGCTTACTGACACCGAGAACCGCCTCAGCTATGCTCGCTTGAGCTACAACGATGTTGTCATGAACTACAACAACATCATTGCTGTTTTCCCAAACAACCTTCTTGCTGGTGGACGTTCCCCACGTACAAGCTTCCAGGTTACCGACGAGTCCGCTCGTCAGGCACCAAACGTACAGTTCTAAGAACTGTTTCGTTTACACTTTGTACCAGTACGGCCTGGTATCTGCATTCCCGCAGGTACCAGGCTTTTTTGTGTATAGCGCTGCCTCGCAGATTGAACTGGTTGTGAGCTGCTCATACGCCGTTTGACCGTTGTTTGCGTACTTCTCGCACACCAGCTACAACCAAATCCGAGCAGCTAGATTATGTGAAGAGTCTTTACAGCCTCGCAGGAAAATCGTTAAAATAGCTACATCTGTGAATTGTCCTCGCAAGCACAATTCACGTCCTATTGGTTGAAGAGAAAGGTCAGCATGAAACCTCGACCTCACAGTCGCTGACCTCTTGCGGTGTGCCGATTTGCACCGTGAGGGGTGAAATCGCAATGCAGTCCCCGTGGCAATTACGCGGAGTTTCTCGCAGAAAGCCACGCTTTAGTCTTCGGACGCATGTAAGGAGCACACATGATTTATCTTTCCCAGTTAATGGGTAATCCGGTTCTAGATTCAGAAGGCGAGAAGATCGGTTCTGTCTCTGACCTTGGAATTGCTACCGGAGAAGTTTTTCCTCGCATTACTTCCCTTGCTTTTATGGGCCCTGGCCGCACGCCAATGATGATTTCTTGGCGCAAATATGTTGATACCTACGATGAGGACGTCATTAGGCTTAAGGTGCCTTCAACTGAGATTCGCTTCTCGTACCTGCAGCCTAATGAGGTTCTTCTCGCCCGAGATATTCTGAACAAGCAAATTGTTGATACACGTGGTATTCGCGTTGTTCGCGTAAACGACCTCAAGCTTTCCGATACCAGCTCAACACAGCTGCGCCTTCTTGGTGCAGAGGTTGGCGCGCGCGGTTTGCTGCGC
>CALBBS010000154.1 GCA_937926845.1 uncultured Atopobium sp.
GTGGGCATCACACCAATTATTGCAGCGGCTCGTAAGCTTACCGAGCTAGGAGTTGAGTTTGACGCGGTCATTGGCGCACAAACTGCCGAGAAACTCTTTGGAGAAGAGGATCTTCTCGCCTTGGGCGCACAGAACGTGTACGTCACAACGGATGACGGTTCTAAGGGCACCAAGGGCTTTGTAACAGCAGCTTTGGAGGAACCTTTGAGCCAAGGTGTTTGGGACGCTGTGTATACCTGCGGTCCAGAGCCTATGATGAGAAGCGTGGCCAAGCTTGCAATTGCCAACAACGTTGCCTGCCAGGTTTCTATGGAGCGCATGATGAGCTGCGCCTTTGGCGCATGCAATACCTGCAATGTCCCACTTGCTAAGGGCGGCTATGCGTCTGCTTGCATGGTTGGACCTGTCTTTGAGGCAAAGGAGATCGCATGGTAGATCAGGTAAAAATGGCCGTCAATCTTGGCGGTATCCAGATGAAAAATCCTATCAATACTGCTGCGGGTACCTTTGGCTACGGTTGGCAGTTTGAGGGTTTCTACGACGTTTCTCTGCTTGGCGCCATCACTATGAAAGGTGTTGCCCGCGTTCCTTGGGAAGGAAACCCAGCTCCTCGTATGTGCGAGCTCAACGGCGGCATGATGAACAGCGTTGGCCTTGCTAACCCTGGAGTGGACTATTTTATCGCCCACACTGATGACTACATGAAAGATCTTGAAGGTCGTGGTACGCGCGTCATCATGCAGATGGCGGCACACTCCGTTCAGGAGATGATTGATGTTGTCGAGCGTGTTGAAGAGCTACATCCACATATCTCAGCTATTGAGCTTAACGTGAGTTGTCCAAATCTCGAGAAGGGCGGCAAGCCCCTCGGCGGTACTCCAGAGCAGGCTACAGAGATTATGAAGGCAGTTCGTCCTCTGACAAAGCTGCCCATTCTGGTTAAGATGGCCCCCGTCAACGTTGCCGAGATTGGTAAAGCTTTTGAGGCCGCAGGCGCTGATGGTCTTACGCTCATCAACTCTATTCCAGGCATGTCAATTAACGTCCACACAAGAAAGAGCAGGCTCTCTAAGCCAACTGGCGGTCTTAGTGGTCCTCTCTGCCATAACGCTGCAGTTCGCATGGTTTGGGAGTGCGCTCAGGCTGTCTCCATTCCTATCTGCGGCGTTGGCGGCGTAGAAACGGGCGAGGATGCTGCAGAGTTTATCCTTGCGGGCGCAACGGCTGTCTCGGTGGGTTCTGCAAACCTTTACGACCCAATGTGCGCTCCACGTATTCTGAACGAGCTTACTGACTGGGCAAAGTCTCAGGGAGTATCTGACATCCACGAGCTGATTGGAGCTGTTGAATGCTAACAGACGAGCAGGCACGCGACGCCGTTATTGTTGCGCTTGATTGCACAAGAGAAAGAGCTCTGGAGCTCACCGATCTTCTCGCCGGTCATGCACGCTGGGTTAAGGTTGGCATGACGCTTTTTTATCGCTACGGACCCTCGATGGTAGATGAGATGCACGCTCGTGGCTTCAAGGTGTTTCTTGACCTCAAGGTACATGACATTCCATTCCAGGTCAAAGGCGCTGTCCACTCTGCATCGCTTTCTGGTGCAGACATCTTATCTATCCACGGCCTGGGAACCGCTCAGATGATTTCTGCTGGTCACGAGGGTGCAGAAGAGGCTGCAGCAGAGCGCGGCGTTGATGAGTCTGGCCGTACCAAACTGGTGGCTATCTCTGTGCTTACCAGCATGGATGAGGACGCGCTCCACTCCATTGGCGTAGACGGATCTATTAAGGATGAAGTTGCTCGTTTGGCGTCTCTTTCTTACAATGCTGGTGCCGATGGAATTGTCTGCTCACCTCAGGAAGCACAGGAGATGAGAGAGCTTTTGGGACCGAATGCACTCATCGTGACCCCTGGAGTTCGTCCAGAAGGTGCCGAGAAGGGCGATCAGGTCAGAATCTCGACACCTTCAGCCGCAATTAAGGCCGGAGCAAGCAAGTTGGTAGTTGGTAGGCCAATTACCTGCGCAAACGATCCAGTCGAAGCATTTGAATCCATCATTTCTGAGCTCAAAAATTAACGGAAGTTGTTGGAATTGTGGTGAACAGGTGGTTTTTGATGCGGAAATATTAAAAAACCCCTTGTAAATAACGTGTTATGTGGCAAACTATTTTGCTGAAGTGCAAAAGGCACATTAAATTGAGTTTCGTATATGAAGTACGAAAACGATGTTTGGAGGAACAATGGCTCTACCTACACTTACCGATGAGCAGCGCAAGGCAGCACTTGAGAAGGCAGCTCAGGCTCGTCACGCTCGTGCAGAGCTTCGCGAGAAGGTTAAGACTGGTAAGGTCTCCCTTAAAGAGGTCCTTGATTCTACCGATCCTATTGCTGAGCGTATGAAGGTTTCCGCTCTTATCGAGTCCCTTCCTGGCTATGGCAAGGCAAAGGCAGCAAAGATTATGGACGAGCTCGGAATTTCCGCAACTCGCCGCGTTAAGGGCCTTGGCGCTCGTCAGCGTGAGCAGCTCCTCGAGGCACTGACCAAGTAGTGGCTCGTTCAGCCAAACTTTTTGTAGTATCTGGACCGTCAGGTGTAGGAAAAGGAACGCTTGTCTCTCTATTGAGGGACAAGCGCCCAAACCTAGGCCTGACGGTTTCGGCTACTACACGCTCTCCACGACCAGGAGAAGTCGATGGAGTTGCGTATTATTTTCTCTCCGATGAAGAATTTAAAAAGCGCGTTGATGCTGGTGAATTCCTTGAGTGGGCTCATGTTCATGGCCATTGCTATGGCACGCTCAAATCCGAGGTTGATCGCCTGATTTCTGCAGGTCAGTCTGTTGTTCTAGAGATTGACGTTCAGGGTGGACTTATGGTCCACAAACAATATCCCAACGCCATTCTCGTCTTTATTAAGCCACCTTCATTTGAAGAGCTTGAACAGCGTCTTAGAGGTCGCGGTACAGAAGACGAGAAGACCATTTCTACGAGACTTTCTAATGCTTCGCGTGAAATGGAGTATGCAAACGACTATACTGTTTGCATTGTGAACGACAACCTTGAGTCTGCTCTGAGCAAGCTCGAGGAAGTTTTTGATGACTATGAATCAGACGGAGGTCAGCTTTAATGTCTGTTATTAAGCCTGAGATTGACAGCCTGCTTGAGAAAACTGAGCAGAATCCATTCTTGCTTTGCTCTCTTGCTTCTAAGCGTGCTTGCGATATTAACAATATGCTTCACGGTCAGCACCTGCGCGTAACCGCTGTTCAGGATTTTGATGACATTACTACTGTTGCAAGTGGTAAAGATTCTGTCTCTATTGCTATGAAAGAGATTAACGACGGCACCCTTGGCTTTGTTAAAGATTCTTTTGACGAGGCTATTAAAGGCGAGAACACCATCGTTTACTAAGAGTTATGACTGAAAGAGTATGTCTGGTTCACTACCACGAAATTGGTTTAAAGGGTAAGAACCGATCCACTTTTGAAAATCAGTTGGTAACAAATTTGCGACGAGCCCTCCGACACTTTCCAGTGGCGGGGGTTTCTCGCATTTCTGGCTATCTTCTTGTAGAAACCACTGATAAACAAGCAACTGAAGAGCTGCAACATGCTGTGGCTCAGGTTCCTGGCGTTGCACGTGCTTCTTTGGCGTATCGTTGTGGCTTAGATGAGCAGGAGTTTTGCAACGCCGCCGTGAAGGCGCTGGGGGAGTCCGGTGACTTTACTACGTTTAAAGTGCATGCTCGTCGTTCCTCAACGATCTATCCAAAGCATTCCATTGAGATTAACCAGCTTGTAGGCGCAGTCCTTTGCGAGAATTTCCCTGATAAAAAAGTTCTGATGCATAATCCGGATATGACGGTCTATGTACACGTTGTTCAGGGTAACGCCTACGTTTACGCTGCATCTATTCACGGCGTTGGTGGTCTTCCTGTTGGTACTGCGGGTAAGGTTGTGTCTCTTCTTTCTAGCGGTATAGATTCGCCTGTTGCCACATGGATGGTTGGTCGTAGGGGAGCTACGGTTATTCCCGTCCACTTCTCTGGCCGCCCTATGACTTCCGATACCAGCGAATATCTGTGCCAGGATATCATTGAGGCTCTTGAGCCTGCTGGTCTTATTGGCAGAATGTATGTTGTGCCCTTTGGTGAGCACCAGCGTGAGATTTCCCTTGCTGTTCCACAGGCTCTTCGTGTCATTATGTATCGTCGCGTGATGTACATCATTGCACAGAAGATTGCAGAGCTTGAGGGCGCTAAAGCCCTGGTAACTGGCGAGTCACTTGGTCAAGTTGCTTCTCAGACGCTTGATAACATTGCTGCTGTCAACGAGGCAGTCACCATACCTGTTTTGAGGCCTCTGATTGGCTCTGACAAGCAAGAAATCATCCGTCGCGCTCAAGATATCAACACGTTTGATATCTCAACGCAGACGGCTCCAGATTGCTGCACATTGTTTATGCCTCGCCGTCCTGAGACTCATGCAAGAATGCGAGAAGTTCTTGAAGCATGGAATTCCTTTGACCATGAAGCCATGATTGATGACCTTATGCAGCATATTGAGTATATTGACTTTAGTCAGTGTCCTTCATATAAGCCACCTAAAAAGCTTGCTGCTCGTCATAGAGAACTTGCTCCTGCAGAGTTTATTACTGACTAGGATATTTCCACTGCTCAAAACTTTTGAACGCTTTGCTCAGATGCATTTTTAGAATCCGCTCCGTAAAAGGGCGGATTTTTTATGCAAGTGGTTTGATAATCTTATTTAGCGCAATTCTGTACTTGTTAGTTTGTGCAACATATCTGGTAATTGTTGATAACTGTGTCAGATTACCAGCAGTTTTAGGACAAAGCTATTAGATGAATCTTTAAAAGTAGTGCTTCTCATTACACTAATAGTTGAATATAAATCTGAGGTGATTGTATGGCTCAGATTTCAAATAACCGCACTCAAATAATTAATAAATTGATGAGAAGGTTTAATCTATCTCGGCAACAACTCATAGCGGTTACTGCTGTGGTTGCCCTAGCTATTGTGTCGGTAGTTGTATGTATTGGAATAATTTCTGCTGGAACATCAGAGTCTTTTGATAGGTCACATACTCAAGCAGACTCTACGCAAGGAGTGACTGTTGCAGAAAATCCGCAACATACGCAAGAAGATAATGCTACAGATCAGCCAGGAGCTGATCAAAAGATTAAAGAAGCCTCTCCCCAAATGATGGTTCAT
>CALBBS010000155.1 GCA_937926845.1 uncultured Atopobium sp.
GAAATAGTTTTGAGGGTCATATCCCCAGTTGTAGTTGCTGTTGCTTGAAGCATAGTCAGTCAAGCGTTCATGGTTCTTCAACTCATTGACAAAGTAGTAGGACAAGACTGGGAGGAGCTGGATGTGGGTCACGCCCAAGTCTTTGAGGTAGTCTAGTTTTTCAATGAAAGCTTCAAAGGTACCAAATGGCTTGGTCAAGTCTTTTGCAATGGCAGGATCTGAAGTGAAATCACGAACGTGGGCTTCGTAGATGACAGCATCTTCACGAGATTTGAAGTTGCGAATCTTACCATAAGTCAAGTCTTGCGGCCCTAGTTTTGCTGGGTCTACAAAAGCAGCTTTAGCAACTTTATGGGCAGCGTCTGTTTTTGCTAGGTCACTGTTCCAAGCTGCTAGAGATTTAGCATAAGGATCAAGTACGAGGACAGTCTTGCCTTGGCGCTCGATTTGGTAGTGGTAGTAGTAGCCAGTGTAGTTGCTAATACCAAGTCCTGAATTCTCATCCAATCCTGAGGACGCTAACGGTGCAGTTGAGGCTGACGCTGAGGGCATTGGTCTGTTCCGTTCTGAGTTCCTGTTCATGGACGCAAAGGAGCTCCCAAGCGAGGAAGAGCAGTTTGCTGCTTACCAGAAGGTTGCTCTGCGTATGAAGGATAAACCAGTCATCATCCGTACCCTTGATGTTGGTGGCGATAAGGAGATTCCTTACCTCAACATGAAGGCTGAGGAGAACCCATTCATGGGCTTCCGCGCTATCCGCTATTGCCTCAACAATGTTGAGCAGTTCAAAGTACAGCTCCGCGCACTTCTCCGTGCATCTGCATTTGGTGATATCAAGATCATGCTCCCTCTTGTCACCACAGTTGACGAGGTCCGTGAGGCTAAGGCTCTTGTTGAGGAGTGCAAGCGTGAGCTTGACGCTGAGGGCGTAGCTTACAACAAGGACATTGAGGTCGGCACCATGATCGAGACCCCATCTGCATCTCTGATTGCAGATAAGCTGGCTCGTGAGTGCGACTTCTTCTCCATTGGTACCAACGACCTCATTGGTTACACCATGTGTGCTGACCGCGGCAATGATCGCGTTGCCTACCTCTACGAGGTCTACCAGCCATCCGTTCTCCGTTCCCTCAAATTCCTCATCGGCGAGGGCAACAAGGAGAAGATTATGGTTGGTATGTGCGGCGAGGCAGCTGCAGATCCACTGCTCATCCCAGTTCTTCTTTCCTTCGGTCTGTACGAGTTCTCCGTCTCTGCACCATCTGTCTTACGCACTCGCAAGACCATTGCTGCTTGGACAAAGGCTGAGGCAGACGAACTGACTGCTCGCGTTATGGAACTTGATACCGCAGCTGAGGTTAAGGCTCTGCTTGAGCGTGAAGCTCGCTAAGTTCTAGTCGTAAAGTCTTAGCTTACACGATACAAATTCAGGGGCATCTGCGCTGGAGGTGCCCCTGTTTCTTTAATGCTATACCTTTTGGCGAGAAGACCGATCTTCTCGTAATGCGTGACCAGCAAAGCTCGAGTTTCGAAACGCGACCTACGGCGCAGGAGTCGCTCTATGCGCTAGGGAACAATCACGGAAAATGCAGCGGGAATAACCTCAATGACAAACTGTTCTGCAAAAGGGAGCTCTTCTCCGTCTACCTGAATTGGGACAGGCTTGTGGAAAGTTACCACTGCTTGCTTGAGGTGACGCTCCTCAATGATGCGGGAGTTGACGTGTTTACCAGCCCTTGCCAGGCCAAACAGAGCCAGCAGGTGAGGAATGATAGGCACTTTAGTGTTGTAGCAGACGGTAAGAAGACCATCGTCAGGCTGTGCATGCGGACAGACCTTAAAGCCGCCGCCATACGTAGGGCCAATCTGGAAGGCCATGATAAGCGCTTGAAGATCAATGTCCTTCTCGCCATCAAACGAGACGGTGCAAGGGTAACCCTTGCTACCTGCAGCCATAAACTTGAGGCCTGAGGTTAAGAAGAGCGCCTCGCCCTCGGTAGAGGAGTTGTTCGCGCGACGCTTTGTGGTGTCGGCTGCAATAGCTGCATCGAGTCCAAACGACATGGTCTCCATGAAGTAGACGTCGTTGATGCGACCAATCTCTAGCTGTTTGACTTTTCCCCGGACCAGCTGTGCAAACGCAGCTTCTGGATCGTTAATTTTCATACCCAGTGTGCGTGCATAATCGTTGCCGGAGCCCATAGGGATAATACCAAGCGCTGGGCGAGATTCTGCTGGTAAAGTCATAAGACCGTTGACTACTTCATGAATGACACCATCTCCGCCAAGAGCAACTACCGTGTCAAAGCCTGTTGATGCTGCGGCCATAACGCGTGCATCTCCCATAGCGGTAGTGAGCTTGAGCTCGTAGCCGTCGGTTGCGGCTGAATAGCTGGTCAAAAAGTTGCGGGCAAATTCTGCGCCAGCGGCACCTTTGCCACTGTGAGCTGCAGGATTGGCTATGATGAGTGTGCGACCAAGAGGGGAGTGAGACATTTTGCACCATTTCTATAAACGCTGCCTTTGAGGGCGCTGATACTAAATAGTCTTGTCACCACATATACAAACAAAATAGTGGAGAAAACAGTTCAATAACGTTTCAAGTTTAAACGGCTTTGTCTGTCTGTGCTAGGATAAACCATACAGAAATCGGTAGAAAAGGATAGCTTGTGAGCGAGTCTTCAACACAAACCAATAATGTGCAGGATGCAGGCATAGTGTCTGAAAATACCACTGGGGCAAGTGTAAGTCTTGTAGCTGTTTCTGCTCGAGATGCATGGTATCCAACACACAAGCGTGACCAGTTCATTTTGCGTCAACTGGTAAGTAAAGACTTTAAGCTCAAGTATCGCCGCTCTATCTTGGGTGTTGTGTGGTCGGTTTTGAATCCTCTTCTGATGATGGCGGTTATGGCAGTTGTTTTCTCTACGTTTTTAGGTAACCGCGCTGAGGATGTTGTGAATTACCCTCTGTACCTTATTTTGGGCAATACGGCGTTTCAGCTAATGAACGATGCCACGACCATGGGAATGCGTTCAATTATTGATGCTTCAAGCCTGCTCAAGAAGGTTCGCATCAATCGCGTTGTATTTCCAGTTCAGAAGGTGCTTTTTGCAGTTGTTAATTACCTTTTCTCGCTCATTGCCGTTGGCATTGTTATGCTGGTCTTCCAGATTCCACTGACCATTTACGCGCTGTTAACTCCAGTTGCTTTGTTGCTCTTGGCTTGTTTTTGTATTGGTCTTGCAATGCTTCTCTCGGCTCTTGCGGTCTTCTTTAGAGACGTCATCCACTTGTGGAGTGTTGTAACCACAGCCTGGATGTATGGAACTCCACTGTTCTACTCGGTAAATATCATGTCTCCTTGGATGCTGCAGGTCATGCGCTTTAACCCCATGTTCCATTTTGTAACATTTATTAGAGACTGCCTTCTTTTCCAGAAGTTTCCTGCAACAAGCACCATTTTAGGCTGCCTTGTTTCTGCAGTTCTTGCCCTTGTAATTGGCTATACCGTCTTCCACAAACTAGAGAAGAAATTTATTCTGCATATTTAGTGCTCGGTTATCTTTTTGAAATAACCTTGTAGCAGAACGTTTCTGGATGACTACGAGTTTGTGTGAAGCCAAACATAACGCCTTTTGAGTTGAATGAATGGCTTTCTACCACTGCAACGCAGTTAAAATCTCCAAGCTCTAAATCTTGCTGGTCTTCTTCAGTTGCCAGCTCAACACTGATTGTTCTTTTGCTTTTTAGAATTTTCATATGAAGTGTGTTTTCTAGGTATGCAAAAATAGACGTTGATGCATCAGCAATGGTTAGATTTCCAACGGCAGATGCTAAAAGGTAGTCGTTGTCTATCTGGCGAGAAGATCCGTTGAGTTTACGGATTCGAACAATGTGGATAAGTTCTTCTCCTGCTTTAAAACCAGTTTGATGAGAAATATCGTCTGTGCAAGGAACGTGCTCAAAGACAATGACATTTGTATCAGGTACAAGATTGTTTCTGTGGGCATATTCTTGAAAGGACTCAAGTCCTTCTAACGAGCCAATAATCTCACTTGGCTTTTTCTGCCAAATAACGCGTACGCCTCTACCGTGAATAGGCTGAAGAAAGGCTTCATCGGACAGAAGCGTGAGCGCACGTCGAACGGTGTTTCTGGAGCAGGAATATATCTTAGTAAGCTCCATCTCGGTTGGTAAATAGGACTCATACGCATAGGTCCCATCTAAGATCTTATTTTTTAAATCATGATAAATCGTATTAAACCGTGCGCTTGGCATATTTTTCCTTAACGTGCTGTTGAAGGTTGGAGTTGCATGTTCAAGTTGCTCTTGATTAGATAGTAGCTTTATAAAATGAAAGTTACATAAAATGATTCCTTTCATACCATTTACCGATAATTTCATACCGCTCAGAAGTAAGTTGTTTAAACAACTCACTAATGCTAATATACTATTATTTTGTAGACGTAAGCAAAATTGTTTTGAACGTGTATCAAAACATAGCTTATGAAAGTCATGAGAAGAGATGCAACCTAGCAAAGAGTTAGGAGCACTCTCTAAGGAGGAGTCTTATGTCCGGTATTAATCGTAGGCAGTTTGTCACCTTAAGTGCATCAGCTCTTTGCTCACTGGGTCTTGTCGCATGTGGAGGAAATAACGACAAAAAGCAGGGAGAGTCTGATTCTGCAAACGGTTCAGTTTATTTCCTGAACTTCAAGCCTGAAGCTGATCAGCAGTGGAAAGATCTTGCAGCTAAGTATACTGAGGAAACAAAGGTTCCAGTAAAGGTAGTAACTGCTGCTTCTAACACTTATGCACAGACATTCCAGTCTGAAATTAACAAGGACGCTTCTGCAGCTCCAACACTGTTCCAGACAAATGGTCCTTCCGGTCTTATTGGTGTAAAGGATTACTGCATTGACCTTAAGGGTGCCAAGATTCTGGATGAGCTCACCAATGACACTCCTAAGCTTCAGGAGGATGGAGTTGTCTACGGTGTTAACTATGTAGAGGAAAGTTACGGCATTATCTACAACAAGAAGCTGCTTGAGAAGGCCGGCTATAAGGCAGACGATATCAAGGACTTTGCTTCACTGAAGAAAGTTGCTGAGGATATTCAAGCTCGCAAAGCAGAGCTTGGAGTAAAGGGTGCATTTACCAGTGCTGGCCTTGATTCTAGTTCTGACTGGCGTTTTACCACACACCTTGCAAACCTTCCTCTGTACTATGAGTTCAAGGATACTGGTAATCCTGAGGCTAAAGAAATCAAGGGAACGTATCTTCCTAACTACAAGCAGATTTTTGATCTTTATATTAACAATGCTACCTGCAGTCCAACTGAGCTTTCTGGCAAGACTGGTGATGATGCTGTTGCAGAGTTTGTTAATGGCGAAGCAGTTTTCTATCAGAATGGTACCTGGGCATATAATGACATCGAGAAGCTCGGTGACGATGCTCTTGGTATGATTCCAATTTATATTGGTGTTAAGGGTGAAGAAAAGCAGGGTTTGTGCTCTGGTGGCGAGAACTATTGGTGTGTCAGCTCAAAGGCTGATGACGCATCCCAGAAGGCAACACTTGACTTTATCTATTGGTGTGTAACTTCCGATACAGCTACCACTGCAATTGCTGAGGAGATGGGCTTTACCATTCCATTTAAGAATGCAAAGGCAACTAAGAATGCTCTTGCAAACATTGCAGCTGAGTACGCAAAGAAGGGTTATGAGCCCGTGGCTTGGGACTTCATTTACATTCCTTCTCAGGAGTGGAAGAACAACCTCTCCAGTGCACTTAAGGGCTATGCAGCAGGAACAGAGGGCTGGGATGCTGTTCAGTCTGCATTCGTTGATGGTTGGAAAACTGAAAAAGAGGCTAACGCATAGTAGTCCTTCTAGTAATGCTTTGATTGGTGAGAGACGAGAAGAGAGATCTCTCTTCTCGTCTCTTGTTATTGGAGGGTATCTCTATGGCTAAAATGTTGAAGCGGTGGTGGCCATTATTTGTTCTGCCTACAGCGCTATCTTTTTTATTCGGCTTTTTGATTCCGTTTGTGCAGGGATTTTATCTTTCATTTTGTAAATTTATTACCATTAGCGATGCTAAACCGGTAGGTCTAGATAACTATGTAGCAGCTTTATCTGATCCACAGTTTGCTCACGCGTTTTGGTATACCGCATTATTTGCATTAGTCTCAACAGTTCTAATCAATGTATTGGCGCTTGCAACTGCACTTGCCTTAACAAGGAAGAATCTTAAGGGCACCAATTCATTCAGGACTGTCTTTTTTATGCCAAATCTTATTGGTGGCATTGTTTTAGGTTACATCTGGAATATCTTGATTAACTGCGTGCTCTCTATTGTGGGCGAGCAGCTTCTTGCGCTTAATAGCACTGCTGGATTCTGGGGAATGATTATTCTTACCCTTTGGCAGCAGGTTGGCTACATGATGATTATTTATATTGCTGGCCTTCAGTCTATTCCGAGTGATTATCTTGAAGCAGCGCGAGTTGATGGAGCAAATGCTTGGCAGACACTTTGGAAGGTAAAAATTCCAAACCTTATGTCTACCATTACTATTTGTCTTTTCTTGACGGTAACAAATGGCTTTAAATTATTTGATCAGAACCTAGCACTTACTGCAGGCGAGCCTAAGCATGCAACTGAAATGCTCGCTCTTAATATTTTCAATACCTTCTACGCTCGACAGGGAGCAAAGTGGATGGGTATTGGCCAGGCTAAAGCTGTTATTTTCTGCATTTTGGTTATTTGCATTGTCATGATTCAGCTGAGAGCCACCAGGTCGAGGGAGGTGCAGCAATAATGAAGCGCGAAAAAATCATTAATAAAATTCTTACTGTATTCTTTGCCATTCTTTCTCTTGCATGGATTTACCCAATGGTTATGATCTTGATGAATTCATTCAAGGAAGAAACAACTATTACTACGTCTACAGCATTTGATTTAGTAACTTCAGAAAACTCTGCAGGTTTTGCTAACTACATTGCTGCCTTAGAGAAGCAAGGCTTTTTAGCTGCCTTTGGTTATTCTCTAGTAATTACCATTACATCTGTAGCACTGATTTTGGTTTGCTGCTCGATGTGTGCATGGTTTATTGTTCGTGTGAAAAATCGCATTAGCAACATTTTGTATTATCTATTTGTTTTCTCGATGGTAGTGCCTTTCCAGATGCTTATGTTTACGCTGTCCAATATGGCAAATACGCTTGGATTTAATACTCCTTTCAATATTTGTTTCATTTATTTGGGCTTTGGTGCTGGATTAGCAGTATTTATGTTTGCTGGATTTGTTAAGACTATTCCAGTTGAGATTGAGGAAGCCGCAACTATTGATGGCTGCAATCCACTTCAAACATTCTTCCATGTTGTTTTGCCTATTATGAAGCCAACATATATTTCTGTTGGTATTCTCCAAACCATGTGGATCTGGAATGACTATCTACTCCCATATCTTGTGCTGGATAGAACCAAATACCAAACTATCCCAATTTTGATCCAGTACTTTAGGGGTGGATATGGACGTGTAGAGATGGGTCCAATGTTTGCCTGCATTATGATGGTTATTATCCCAATTGTCATTATGTATTTGCTGTGTCAGCGCTACATCATTAATGGTGTCGTCTCTGGTGCTGTAAAAGGCTAAATTTCAATGTATTGCAGCAAGCTATAGGCATTTCTGAAAGGTTTTATCATGGCAGAAATCGTTTTAAAGAATATAAAAAAGATTTATCCAAATGAGAAAAAGCGCAAGACTCTCTTTGGTAAGAAAACTGAGCAGAAAAAGAGCAATCTCGAGGTGACTGAAGAGGGTGTTGTTGCTGTTCAAGATTTCAATCTCACTATCAATGAGCATGAGTTTATAGTGCTTGTTGGTCCTTCAGGTTGTGGAAAATCTACTACACTGCGTATGATTGCAGGCCTAGAAGATATTTCTGCTGGCGAGCTTTATATTGATGGAAAGCTTGTCAATGATGTTGCGCCAAAAGATCGAGACATCGCAATGGTCTTCCAAAGCTATGCGCTGTATCCAAATATGACCGTTTATGACAACATGGCGTTTACGCTTAAGCTTAAAAAGGTTGACCCACAAGTCATTGACAAGAAGGTCCGTGCAGCTGCAGAAACACTGGGCATTACGGCGTATCTTGATCGTAAACCTAAGGCACTTTCTGGTGGTCAGCGTCAGCGCGTTGCAATTGGTCGTGCAATTGTCCGTGATCCAAAAGTCTTTCTGATGGATGAGCCACTCTCAAATCTTGATGCAAAGCTGAGAAATCAGATGCGTACAGAAATTATTAAACTTCGCCAGAAGGTTAATGGAACCTTTGTCTATGTTACGCATGACCAAACAGAGGCAATGACCTTGGGCGACCGTATTGTCATTATGAAGGATGGCTTTGTTCAGCAAATTGGAACTCCTCAAGAAGTGTTTAATAGACCTGCAAACCTCTTTGTGGCTGGTTTTATTGGCATGCCTCAAATGAACTTCTTTGATGCGCATCTTATTCACGTGGACAACGAGTTCCATGTAGAGACAGAAAACATGTCATTTGATATTTCTCCTGAGATGGCAAATTTGTTAGCACAGTCTTGGGTTGCTGCACCAGTAACAGATATTACTGTTGGTATTAGGCCTGAGCAGATTCGTCTTACTGAGCCAAATGAAATTGGCGCTTTTAAGGGTAATCTTGAAGTAAGCGAGCTTATGGGATCTACCGTTCACCTTCATGTTCATACAGACGACGGTAATTTTGTCCTTATTGTTCCAGCAACTGAACTTACAAAACGAGACCTCAAAATTGGTGATCAGGTATGGTTTAAATTTGAAGACAATGCCGTTCATCTCTTTGATAAGAATACACAGGATAATCTAGTTAAGTATTAAAGCTTTGTACTGGCTTATCTTGAAAAGATAAGCCAGTACTCTTTTTGTGAAAGAGGCAACTATGGGACGAGCAAGCGGAGTACTTATGGCCGTTTCTTCTCTTCCAAATTCATATGGGATTGGCACGTTTGGCAAAGAAGCCTACGATTTTATTGATTTTCTCGTCAGAACAAAACAAAGATATTGGCAGGTTTTGCCTCTTACCACCACTAGTTATGGCGACTCTCCTTATCAGTCTTTTTCTGCTGCAGCGGGAAGTCCTTACTATATAGATTTAAAAGATCTTGAGAAACTTGGATATTTAAAGTCAGATGACTTTGAAGATATTTCTTTTGGGACTAGCAATACTTGCGTTGATTATGGCACGCTTTTTGTAAATCATCGACGTTTACTTAACCGAGCCTTTGTTAGGTTTATGCAGGATGTGCCTGATGATTTTGAGAAGTTCTGTCATGATCAGGCAGAGTGGCTTGATCCCTATGCAGAGTTTATGTCTCTGAAGGAAGAGTTTGGACATAAAGCCTACTGGGAGTGGCCAAAACTTTACCAACAAAGAAATGAAACAACTGCAAAAGAAATAAAGAAACTTCAAAAGTCAGTTTTGTATCACAAGATGACTCAGTATTTCTTCTTTACTCAATGGGCAAAAGTTAAGACTTATGCCAATAAAAGGGGAATACTTATTATTGGCGATCTTCCCATTTATGTTTCACGAGATTCTGTAGAGATGTGGGCACAGCCAGAACTGTTTAAGACAGACGAAACTGGACGTCCCGTTACGGTTGCAGGAACTCCTCCAGATCAATTTTCTTCAACTGGACAATATTGGGGAAATCCAATATATAACTGGGAGTATATGAAGAAATCGCACTATTCATGGTGGGTTTGGCGTGTACAGACAAACTTTGAGATGTTTGATGTGCTTAGAATTGATCATTTTAGAGGTTTTGAAGCCTATTGGGAGATTCCTTACGGAGCTGCAAATGCTACAGAAGGCAAATGGACTAAAGGGCCAGATTTGGAGCTGTTTAAGGAACTGGAAAAGCAGCTGGGTAAGCTTCCAATCATTGCGGAAGACCTTGGCTTAATTACACCAGAGCTTATCGCCATGCGAGACAAAACTGGTTTCCCAGGAATGAAAATCTTGCAGTACGGATTTGATGGAAAGCATGATTCAAGAGATCTTCCTCACAATTACACTGCAAATACTATTGCTTATGTGGGAACGCATGATAATCCAACTGCTCGTGGTTGGTATGAAACTCAGGCTACTGATAGAGAGCGTGAACAGGCAGATATTTACCTTCATCGCTCAAAAGACGAGCCAATTGGTGAGGCGCTTTCACGTGGAATTGCAGCTTCTGTGAGTGACACGTGTATTCACACCATGCAAGATCTTCTCGGCTTAGATGATTCTGCACGCATGAATATTCCGGCCACTGTTGGCGGCAATTGGTGTTGGCGTATGAAACAGGGAGCCATTACGCGTCACATAGAAGATTTTTTAAGAACTATTACTGAGATGTACTTCAGAGTGTACAAAGAGGAGAAGTAATGAACTTAGACACTTTATCTCTTCAACAATTTAACCAACCTCTGTCTGAAATTACTGACAGGCAGGTTTTTGAATTACTGCTTCAAGTGGTTAAGAGTAAGTCGGAAGCTCTTCCGTTAAATAATGGTAAGAAGAGGCTCTATTACATCTCCGCAGAGTTTCTGATTGGCAAGCTGCTTTCAAACAACCTCATCAATCTGGGAATTTATAACGAGGTTAAAGCGCAGCTTTCTAAAGCAGGCCATTCGCTCGAAGACATCGAAGAGCTTGAAGTTGAGCCTTCACTTGGAAACGGTGGTCTTGGTCGATTGGCAGCATGCTTTATCGACTCCATGTCAACACTTGGTCTGCCAGGCGATGGTGTGGGCCTTAAGTATCATTTTGGCCTTTTCCATCAGCAGTTTGTAGATAGACAGCAAACTGCCGTTCCAGATGCTTGGCTTGCTGATGATAGGTGGCTTGAAGACGAGAAGACATCATTTACCGTGGAATTTAGAGATTTCTCGGTGACATCTGAGCTCTATTCCATTGATGTTTTGGGATATGGCCGAACAAAGAAAAACAGACTTCGTTTGTTTGACCTGCAAAGTATTGATGAATCACTAGTTTCTGATGACGCTATTGATTTTGATAAGACTGCTTTAAAAAAGAATCTAACGCTCTTTTTGTATCCCGACGATTCGGACGAAGACGGTCAGCTTCTTCGTGTGTATCAGCAATATTTTATGGTTTCAAATGCTGCACAGCTGATTATTAAAGAGGCGGTTGAGCGCGGTAGCAATATTCATGACCTTGCTGATTATGTTGTGATTCAGATTAACGACACGCATCCCACAATGGTAATTCCAGAGCTTATTCGTATCTTGACTGAGAAATACGATATCTCGTTTGAGGAGTCTGTAACCATTGTTTCTTCACTAGTTGCATACACAAATCATACGATTTTGGCAGAAGCTCTTGAGAAGTGGCCTCTTAAATTTATCGAGGAAGTTTCTCCAAAGATTGCTTCGATTATCAAAAAGCTTGACGAACACATCCGTAGTACCGTTGCAGATCCAAGTGTACAAGTCATCATTGATAAGAAAGTTCACATGGCTAACCTTGCCATTCATTACGGCTTTAGTATCAATGGTGTTGCGGCACTTCATACTAAGATTTTGGAAGAGACAGAGCTTAAGCCATTCTTTGATTTGTACCCAGAAAAATTCTCTAACAAAACTAATGGAATCACTTTCCGTCGCTGGCTAATGGGTTGTAATCCCGAGCTTGCCGAGTATCTTGATGCGTTATTAGGAGATGATTGGAGAACAACCGCTCATCTCGAGGGGCTTTTAGAGTATCGGGATAACGAAGAAGTCCTCAATCAACTGCAGCAAATAAAGCACGCAGCAAAAGATCGAATGGTCAAATTTTTGCTGGACAATCAAGATGCAAAAGTTAATGCCGACTCCATTATTGATGTCCAGGTAAAGCGTTTCCACGAATATAAGCGTCAGCAAATGCTATTGCTTTATTTGATTTGGAAATATTTTGATATTAAGTCCGGACACCTTCCAAAGCATCCTATTACTGTCATTTTTGGTGGTAAGGCTGCACCAGCATACGTGGCTGCTCAAGATATCATTCATGCAATTCTTGTTCTCTCGTCTTTGATTGCAAACGATGCAGATGTTTCACCATATCTTCAGGTGATAATGATTGAAAATTACAATGTCACTGCTGCCGAACATGTTATTCCAGCAGCGGATATCTCAGAGCAGATTTCTCTAGCTTCTAAAGAGG
>CALBBS010000156.1 GCA_937926845.1 uncultured Atopobium sp.
CGAGGGTCTTCTCGACTCGGTTCCACAGTCTCTACCTGCGCTTATGCAGGCGCAGAAGATTTCAAAGCGCGCTGCAAAGATGGGCTTTGAGTGGGCGTCAGTTAGTGACGTGTGGGACAAGGTTGCCGAGGAGCGCGCGGAGTTTGACGCTGAAGCTCCAGGTACGCAGCAGAAAACGGACGAATTTGGCGACATTTTGTTTGCGCTGATAAACGTTGCTCGCTGGGAAGGTGTTGACGCGGAAGAGGCACTGATGAGCGCTTGCAGAAAGTTCCGCGCTCGCTGGTCGTACATGGAGAAAGCTGCTGCTGAGAGAGGCTTCTCACTTGACGAGAAACCCGAGCTACAAGAAGATTTGTGGCAAGAAGCAAAACGTCATCTGGATGCGTAAGCAAGCTGCACAGATTGCAGCGAAGACATGCGACGTGCCATAAAGCTTGCGACTTGCCGTTGGAGCGACGACTTCTATTCGGTGAAACGATGAAATTCCAAACTGAGGTGGAGCTACCGGCGCTGCCTCTGCCATAATAAAGATGTTGCAATTTGTTGCGACGCATCACCAAACAAACCAGAAATGAGATCCGTGATGAGTCAAGACACCACTAAAAAGAGTGGGACAAAAAGAAAAACAACGCCCACCAAGCGTTCCGCTGAGCCTCTTAAAGAGGCTACCACGGAGCATGCCTCTGGTGCTCTCAAAATATTTTCAACTAAAAAATCCGAGAAACCCCAGGTAACTGAGAAATCTCAACCTGATCAGAAGTCGGCTGTGGCAAAGAAAGCTGTGGCGGCTCCAAAAGATACAGCGTCGTCAGAGGGCACGACGCCATCAAAACAAGCATCTTCCCAGAAGAGTTCCAAGGACATCAAGTCTAAAAGAACCGTTCAAGTTAAGAGGATTGATAGGACTCGGAAGCCCGAGCGCGACCAGAAGTCCGAGCGCGGACAGAAGACTGAAAGAACCAATAAACCGCAGTTCAGCGTAGCCTCTCTGGTAGAGCTTAAAGACAATGCACTTGACTTCGCGCGCAATCATACCAAGCTTGTCGTTTTTCTCGGCGTTGTAATCTTCCTGCTTGTGGGCTTGTATCCACCAATTCGTGGCTATTACCACGCTGTTCGCGAGCATGACGAGTTGCTCCTAAATCAGCAGAAGCTCGAGGAAGATCAAAAACGTCTTGAGTCTGAGGTTCAGGGACTGCAGACAAAAGAAGGCATCATAGATGAGGCTCATAAGCAGGGCTTGGTTTCTGGTGGCGAGGAATCTGCGCGGGTAGAGGGCCTTGATAAAAAGAAGGACGAGAATACCGTCCAGCACCCTGATTATCCTTGGTACATCAAGGTAGGAGACTTTGTTTTTGGATTTACACCAGGCGATTCTGGCAATACTGAGGCTCCTAAGAGTGCAAACTCTGACGATTCTACATCTGCGCCAGCTCCTGGAGAGTCTCACGATCAGAAGAACTCCGGAGAAGGCGGCTCTTCTGAGGAGTCCGGCACCGACAATTCAAAGTCTGACAGTGGGAACTCACACTAATGCTTCTAGCTGCGATTGATATTGGAACCGTGACCGCTCGACTTGCGCTTGCGCAGGTTGAGGATGGCCGCGTCAT
>CALBBS010000157.1 GCA_937926845.1 uncultured Atopobium sp.
GTACGCGCGAACGCATTCGCGCGTACATCTACACAAAAAGCCGCTTTCAAATGAGAACGGCTTAAAGTTACTGCGTACTAAATCTGTGGCTTCCGCGCGCCATGCCTGCGGGCGTCAACCGAGTAACAGCTTAGTTTTTAGCTGCATGAAACTTGAGGGTGCCCAATGCTAAAAGAACCGCAGCGCCGCCTGCAATAGCAAACATCAGTGTGTTCTGCAATGCATCGTCGCCGGTATAAGGAGTGCGGGACTTACGAGGCTTAGGGACAACAGGGTTGGTGGTGGTATTGGTGTCTGTGTCGATAAGACCATCGCTGACGTGGGCAGTGTTAACAACCGTGACGTCCTTCTCGCCCTTGTTGACCTTGACCTGGAAGGTTACGGTGAGCGTGTCACCCGAAGCAACACTCTGTGTCCAAGTTACGGTGCGCGTAGCTGGGTCGTAGGTACCGCCATTATCAGCAGAGCCATCAACGTAAGTTGTGTGCTCTGGGATGACATCGGTGATGGTGACATCGCGAGCGGTGTTGGTGGTGTTGGTGTAGGTAACGGAGTACGTAAGCACCTGACCAGCAGTTACCTTATTGCCATCGATGGAGTTGCCCTGACCGTCCAGGACATCCTTCTTTGGCTGAGGCAGAACTACCCAAACGCCAATAAAGTGAGCATTTTTGTGGTCAATGACCTCAGAATCGTGATCGTAACCGATAAACACCCAAGTTCCATCTGGAGTTTCTACGCGAGTAACACCACCAAGAGGCTGATCAGGGGTAACAGTGGTTCCGTTAGGAATTCTAGTCTGCTTACCAGGCAGCAGGTCCAGGACCTCCTGAGGAAGTTCCCTGTTAGGAGTGCCACTTACAAACTCGTGGGTCTTCTCGTACAGAAGCTCAGTGGTTACCTTGTTGGAGTGAGCAACGTTTCCGTCGACAACCTGTGTGAGCTCGTTATCAATGTTGGAGCCGTCTGTCTCTACTTTGCTGTTGGTAACTGTCTTGTAGGTAATAACAAACTTCTTGCCGCCATTTGCCTTGGTGAGCAGGTGGTCCTTGATGTTGACCGTAACCTTCTGACCATCAACAGCAACGGTATAGTCAGTGCCCTCAGTTAGGGTCTGGCCGTCAAAGCTTACAGTGAGGCTCTGGAAATCAAGACGCTCGTCAAAGGTATCAACCATGCTCATCGACTTAATCTTGCCGATGGTATCAATGCCCTGCCTAGGCAGCGTAAAGGTGCCGGTATAGGTAATGGTTTCTCCGGCCTTAGCAGGAGCCTGCTCTGGATCAACTGCCTTTACTGGAGCTGGAGTAATTGCCTCGGTGTATACGCCAAAAAGGCTGCCGCTGGTAGCCGCGCTGGTGGACTCAAACGTCATACTACTTGACTTGGACTTAACGGCAAAACCTGCAAGGTTCTTCTCCTGGTCAGGACCAGAGGTTCCACGAACAGGATTCCAGGTAATCTTGCTGCCGCTGGTGCTCTCAACAAGAATGTTCCTGTTGTTCATAACAATGCTATCGATGGTGCTATTAGCGTTAATAAGCGAGAAGGTCTCATTTGCGCCAGTGTTGCCGACAACATCAATATCACTTGGCTGCATAACAAGCTTGAGGTCACAAGGGGTGCCATCTGTGTATCTTAGCTCGACAGTTACGTTAGCGTTGATTGCATAAGCCCTAAAGATATCAGCAGTGTAGCTGGGGTGATTCACGTCAATGTAGTCCATAATCTGGAAGGATTTGGAGCCCCAGTTCTCGTCAACCGTCAAGAAAGGCACATCGGTCTTGTTAGGGTTGTTGTAATCTGCATTTGCACTCTGAAGGGTAAGACCCAGAGAGTTGACGGTAACATAAACGTCAACGTCCTTGCCATCAACAGTACCAGCGTTTGAGAACTTCAGAGAAAGCGGCTGGTTATACTGCTGAGGAGAGCCGTCCTTGGTAGGCTGTACAACAAAAGCTGTTGAAGGCAGCCTGCCCGTATCTGAAGCAGGAATCTCTATGCGCTTAACGCCAGTTCCCTGCGAGAGAACAGTCATGTTGTCTCTGGTCAGCGTGAACTGGTAAATGTTGATCTGGGTAAGATCACTATCGTCTTTCTGGCGATCAAGTGCCTGAGCTGTGTTAATAGACATAAACAGGCATGCCACAACCATGGTGAGAAAGACTGAGATTCTCTTAAGAAAACCTTTTTTCATGATGGCCCCTCAAAAAGATGTGCATATTACACCTACATTTTCTTACAAATTGATAGCCAAAACATAAGAGAAATTAGTATTCACATAAAAAGTGAATTTGGCTGATAAATAGTACAGTTCACATGGAGAATACTGTTTTGAAAATAGTTCAAATTTTTGTATCTGAGCCACATCTGCTGCTGGCGAATATGAATTCAGGCTGTCGCGCTTTAAGACGCCGCAGTCAGTCCGCAGCTTCGGTCCGCA
>CALBBS010000158.1 GCA_937926845.1 uncultured Atopobium sp.
GCAGTGGGGTAAGACTCCAGATCAGATTGACAAGTCCATCACAGGTCGCGTTCCAATCTTTGTCGGTGATGATGACCGTTACTTCCCAGGTGCAACCTATCAAGGCATGCCAAAAGAGGGCTACACCAAGCTCTTTGAGAACATGCTTGACCACGATTTGATTGACGTCTTCCTAGATGTTGATGTCCGTGACATCATGAAGCTCACCGCTTCTAACGTGGCTGTTTGCGAGAAACCATTTGCGGGTGAGGTAATTTACACCGGTCCTCTGGATGAGCTCTTCAACCTTGATCAGGGCGCTCTGCCTTACCGCACACTTGATATGCAGTTTGAGACACTTGATCAGGACCAGTTCCAGCCTGTTGGCACCGTCAATTACACCACCAGTGAAGACTTTACTCGTATCACTGAGTTCAAGAATATGACTGGTCAGGTTCTTCCTGGTAAAACAACTATCATGCGTGAGTACTCACACGCCTATGTTCCAGAGAGTGGCCAGACTCCTTATTACGCTATTCTCGAGCCAGAGAATCAGGAGCTGTATCGCTCTTACAAGGAGCGCACTTCTGGCATTCTGAACTTCCACGCAGTTGGTCGTCTTGCTGAGTATCGTTACTACGATATGGATGGCGTTGTTGCTTCTGCTTTGGAACTTTCTGACGAGCTTATTGCTCATCAGGCATAGGGAGCTTGCATGAAAAAGACAATTACTTTTGGTATTCCATGCTATAACTCTTCGGAGTACATGGATCACTGTATTGAGTCTATTCTTGAGGGCTCTGATTATGCCGATGACGTGCAGATTGTTATTGTTGATGACGGCTCTGTAAAGGATGATACTGCCGCTAAAGCTGACGCTTGGCAGGAGCGTTACCCCAACATCATCAAGGCAGTCCATCAGGAAAACGGTGGTCATGGCATTGCTGTTATGAAGGCTGTTTCTCATGCTGACGGTGTGTACTTCAAAAACATTGATTCAGATGACTGGGTAGATGGGGACGCTCTGAAGACTTTCCTTCAGCAGCTCCGCACCTTTATTGCCTCTGATAATCCTGTTGACCTGGTACTCTCCAACTACGTCTACGAGCACGTTGAGGATAATACCCAAAACTTTGTGGACTATCGCGACGCGGTCCCAACCAACAAGATTATTGGCTGGGAAGAGATTGGCCGCTTCAAGCTGTCTCAGTACCTTTTAATGCACGCAATTACCTACCGCGTTGAGGTTCTGCGCTCTGCAAATATCCAGATGCCTGAGCATACCTTCTATGTGGATAACGTCTATGCGTATGTTCCATTCCCTAAGGTAAAGACTATCTATTACGTTGATGTTGACCTGTATCGTTATTTCATTGGCCGAGACGATCAATCAGTTAACGAGAAGGTCTTAACAAGTCGCGTTGATCATTATTGGCGCGTAGCGCGCAATATGATGCACGCCTATCACATCTACGACGATATTTCTTCTCCACGTCTTCAGACGTACATGATGAGTTACTTCACTATCATCATGGCTATCTGCTCAGTCTTCTCTAAGATGAGCGACCGCGAGGACGCTATGGACCAGTTGGAGGAGCTCTGGGATGAGCTTCGTGCTTATGACAAGAAGATGTACCGCAAGGCTCGCTACGGTCTTGTAGGCACTGCTACAAACCTTCCTGGCAAGATTGGTAAGACGGTCACTATTGGCGGCTATCGTGTAGCTCAGAAGGTTGTTAAGTTCAACTAAACATTTGGCACATACAAAAGTAAAAACCCTCGTATCAAACGTGAACTGCCTCCCATTTCTTGGACATAAGAAATGGGAGGCAGTTCATATGCGGGTGATTATGATTCTGCAGCGTGTTAGCGTCGGCTTTTAGGCCTGGCGCACAAAATAGCGCAGCTTTGGTAGGTTCTGCCGAAGAATCGACATGTTCTTAATCAAGATAGCAGGCAGCTAGGCGGTCGCACTACCTGATATGCATCTCTATGCATAAACTTCATCTAATATGCTTAAACATGAATAGAGATAGATAAGAAATTTAACTATAGGTAAATTCTGTATCTACGGAACACACCTAAGTCAGATATTCTGCTCAGATGCGGGCATTTTACACACCTAATGAAGATATTCTGCATGATTGAGGTATTTTCAACGTCATGTATACGTCTTTTTAACAGATTATCCGACTTAGGTGTGTTTTGAATCGCCTCCCATTTCTCGTGTACAAGAAATGGGAGGCAGTTCAATCTAATGTGATACGAGGGTTTTGTCATCTATAGAGGCACTTTAGTGCTTACGTCCTGCAAGAGCGTGCTCTAGATAGTCATGATTGCCGGTAAATTTAACCAGCTCGCGAGAAAGCAAAGAGACGGGGAGTCCCACGACATTCTCGTAATCTCCCTGAATGCTCTGAACTAGATAGCGACCATTTCCCTGAATGCCGTAAGCTCCAGCCTTGTCCATTGGCTCGCCTGAGGCAACGTATGCAGCAATCTCGTCTTCGGAGAGTTCAAAGAAGGTGACGTCAGTAGTCTCCACAAACGTTACGGCAACAACAGATGGTGCTCCGTCAGGAGAAGGGGACTTGAAAGCCTTAAAGCGTCGCAGAGCAACACCGGTGGATACGTGGTGAGTCTGGCCAGAAAGCTTAGAAAGCATGTGTTTGGCGTCTTCAGCGTCTACAGGCTTGCCAAAAACCTCGCCGTCGTCAGTCCAGATAATGGTATCTGCGGCAAGCACAATCTCATTGTTGAGCTGCTCAAAGTTAGGCTGCTCCATGAGTTTATAGCAGACCGCAATAGCCTTTTCTTGAGCCAGGCGTTTTACGAGCGCAAGGGGCTTCTCGTCCTCTCTGCAAGTTTCAACAATATCAGCAGGAATAACCTGTGGATTTATGCCCATAGACTGCAAAAGTTCAAGGCGTCTAGGGGATTGTGATGCAAGAATCATGTGCATTCCTATCAATCGAACGTATGCTGATACTGTACCCAAAAAAGAAGCCTGATAGGCGAGAAACCCATCAGGCTTACATACTAAGAAAGAAAAGCTAAGCTATAAACTAGTCAAGCTCAATAGCGGTGACTGGGCAGCCATCGCAAGCCTCCTGTGCTGCGTCCTCTGCAGCCTCAGGAACCTCTTCCTCAATAGCGTGAGCAAGACCGTCTTCGCCGATCTCGAATACCTCAGGAGCAGTGCTCTCGCAGAGACCGCAACCGATGCAATCCTCATTAACTGTTGCCTTCATAATACATTCCTCTCCGTATCTCGAGCCCCTTACTCGAGTAATACTTATCTTGCATTCAAGACTACTTGATTGCAATGTATTTTTTACACGTTTCTTTGCTGTTATGCAACAACAAAGACGCAGATAATTGAAAGAACATTACTTGGAGTAGCAAGTGCACATTTGACCTGCATATATAAAAGGTTTAATTTTTAGACCAACCGCTTCATTTGGTACAAGTGTCTTGTTAGGGGACAGTCTATAGCTCTTTTTTGAGCATAACAATTTTACTAGTCCTGTACTCTTCAACAAATCCATTCTTAAAAAACATCCTGACTGATGGATTGTCTATGGCGATATCATCATAGAGCTGTTTAATACCGTTCTGTTTAGCCGCATCACAGAGCAAATTTAATCCAATGCTGCCGTAGCCCATTTTTCTATATGGTGCGTAGACTATGACATCTGCAAGATAAATATTTTTATCGCTATCAAAGTGATAGGCGACCTCTCCAATAAAATGACCGCCGCTATCCATTAAATACCTGTAATAACGTTTATTCTCATGCTTTACAATCCAAAAATCATACCAGCCATGCCACGCCTCTTTTGGGAAAGGAATTGTACCTCCCCATGCATGGTTATATGACATCGTTTCTTCATCTGCCATCATCTTCTGACGAAACCAAAGATCTTCTAATGACGGTGTATAAAGGGTAATGGTGCTTTCGCTTTCTTCTTTCATCAGTAGGTTCACGCGTCCTTTTCTTATCTGTTTTTGGAACCACATTTGATGCTCTTAAATGTCTTTTTCAGCTTCTGCTTGAGTCTCCGTTTGAGTTTCAACCGTATCAATTACTGCAGACTGTTCTTTTTGTACCGTGCTTATGTAGTAGGAACCAGAGAGTAGATCAAACAATAAACGTTTGTTCATCAGTATGAGCACGGCGGTAATGATATAGAAGAAAATAAATGCCACAAACATAATTGGAATCAGTTCGAGAAATAACATCGATTCTGGAGTCTTATTAAAATCATCGATCAAATAGAGCAATCCGTTTGGAACTAGATAGAAATAACCTGTAATAAGTAAACCTCTTAGCATGGTACGAGGAACTCTTTGTTTTTCGTATGAGAGCTTAAAACGCAATAAGGCGCTACCAAGTGTTTTGCCATTAAAGAGTGGGGCTACAGCAAAGTAGAGAGCTATGAACAGTGAAAAAGGAAGCGTTGTCTTTGAGAAGTTATAAGGAATAGCCACAATATACGTATCGATGAGCAATGATAGGCCAACACGAATTTGGGATACCTGCGAGCCTGCCTCAAGCGCTTCCTTATCAATTTTATCTCTAGAAGGAAGCAGCCAAACGGCCAGCGCGCCAAGAGCGTATCCAATGCAACCACCTGTAGTGTTTTGAATAATATCGTCAATATCGGCAAGGCGATACGGTCCTGGATATAAGAAATAAAGACCAGAGAGCTGAGTTAGTTCAAAGAACAGACTGAGAAGCGCAGTAAGCAAAAGCGTCCTTTTAAAGCTGCATTTGAAATAATATCGAAGATACATACCAAAAGGCATGAGCATTAAAACGTTAAAAGCAGGAACGTAAAACGTTGGATCTTTTACTGAAAGAGCCCATGTTGCAGGTTTAGAAATCTCAAAAGGACTTTCTTTTAAGAAATCAAAAACAAAGGTGAATGGAATCAGATTAAGCATCTGTGTGTAGGTAGTATGAACCGTATCTGGATCTGGCAACGGTAGGATTACCAAGAAATACATGGTAAGTAGATATAAAACAAACGAATATAAAATAATAGTTCTAAGCTTATTGACAGAACCGTATTTGCGATAGTTGAAAATCATATAGGGTAGAGTAATAAAAAATGCCAAAACAGGAAAGACAAGTATGGCAATTTTGATGGAATTTATATATCCCATTACATCTCCTGAATAACCCTATTTAAACTCGCTTAAGCAGACAAACGTTTTCCACATGGAAGGTCTGTGGGAACAGGTCTACCGGGGTCACACTTACCGGTTTGTATGAGCCAATTTCAACAAAGCGTTTAAGGTCACGCGCCAGTGTTGCGGGATCGCAAGAAACGTATGCAATAGCACGTGCAGGCTGCTTGGAAAGTTGCTGAATCACTTCAGGAGCAAGGCCCGCACGAGGAGGATCAACAATAATCACGTCAGCATCTGTATCAGGGAATTCTCTACCTGCGTCTCCGCCTACTGCGTCAACGTTATCAAGCTTTGCTAATTCAAGGTTTCGACGAAGATCTCTAACAGCTGGACCATAGGCCTCAACAGCAGAAACAAATCCTGCACGCTTTGCCAGAGGAAGGGTGAAGGTTCCAGCTCCACAATAGAGGTCCATAGCCTCGTCGTCTGGCTGGACATCTAAACCAGAAAGTACAAGCTCAACGAGTTTCTCGGCACCCTTGGTATTGACCTGAAAGAATGAAGGAGCAGAAAGCTGCATCTTCTGGCCGTCAATGAGCTCGCTCCATGAGCCGGTGCCACTTAGACGCTCAACGCCTACAACGCGGCGGGCTTTACTGGGGCCTTTTGTCATAACGCGAACAACACTTGTTGCCTTTACTGCGTCGCCTAAAACGCGTGCCACTTGCGCGCGTGGGAAGCCGCTCGGAGCGGTCCAGAGCGCCACCTCAAGTTCTTTGGTACGTCTAGACACTCTGATGCCAATGCGTTCTATATCAAGCTCGTGAGAGCCCGAGAGGTAGGAGAGCGCACCGCTAACAGCTCCAACAGCCTTCTGGTTGCTCTTATCTAAGAGCGGACAGTCTTTAATGCGAACAATGTCCTGTCCGTTAGGTGCATACATGCCTACCAGGGTTTTATTGCCATTGCGCTTAAATGCCAGTTCAATTTTGTTGCGATAGCCCCATGGTTCGCCAGGGGAAATAATATCTTTTACCAGCTCAGAAACATCGTCGTGTGAAAAATGCCCAATGCGTTCAAGAGCAGATATCACTCCGTTGCGTTTCTCGACAAGTTGCTGCTCATAAAGCATGTTGCCCCAAGGAGTGGCACCCGTGAGCACAACAAAGGGATTGGGGCGAGGGTCTCTGAATGCAGAAGCTTCCAAGACCTTTACAAGCTGTGCGCGAGAAAACCTATCTGTGTCCTCGGTAATCTTTGCGCTGATAGTATCTCCAGGGACGGCGCCGCCAGAGATGAAGACCGTTTTTCCTTCTTGGGTATGAGCGATGGCGTCTGGGCCATAACTCATACGTTCAACATGTAGGGTGAGTTCAGACACTTAGTAGACCATTCCCATTGCCTCGCGAACCTCGTCAAGCGTTGCGTTAGCAATAACGTTTGCACGAGCGTTTCCATCGTGGATGATGTCGCGAATAAGGTCTGGTTGAGCTGCAAACTCTGCACGCTTCTGACGAATTGGCTCAAAGTAGGAGTTAACTGCATCGATGACGTAAGCCTTGAGCGCTCCGCCGCCACCCATGCCAATCTCATCAGCAATCTCTTTTGGATCACGACCAGTACAAATGCCAGCGGTGGTGAGAAGCGCAGAGACTCCAGGACGATTATCTGGATCAAAGGTAATCATGCGCTCAGAGTCAGTCTTGGACTTTTTAATGAGCTTAGCTGTTTCTTCAGCTGTCATAGAAAGCGAGATAGCATTGCCATAAGACTTACTCATCTTGCGGCCATCAAGACCAGGAATCAACGGAGTAGAGGTGAGAAGGCCAGAAACCTCTGGGAATACCTTTCCATAGCGCTCATTAAAGCGACGAGCAATCTTAGAAGTAATCTCAATGTGAGGCAGCTGATCGCGACCAACGGGAACAACATTTCCTTTGCAGAAAAGAATGTCGCATGCCTGGTGGACAGGATAAGTGAGGAGAAGACCGGTGAGAGCATGGCCAGATGCTTCCTGCTCTGCCTTAACAGTTGGATTTCTATGAAGCTCAGACTCGGTAACAAGCGAGAGGAACGGTAGCATAAGCTGGTTGAGAGCTGGAACTGCAGAATGCGTGAAAATCATAGTCTTTTCTGGATCAATTCCGCAGGCCAGATAATCAATAACCATATTGTAGACATTGTCTGCAATATGCTCAGTGGTGTCTCTGTCTGTAATGACCTGGTAGTCAGCAATAATAATATTGGTATGAACACCAAGATTTTGGAGTCTTACGCGCTCAACAATAGTGCCAAAGTAATGGCCAAGGTGAAGTCTTCCAGTAGGACGGTCACCAGTAAGCATGTTGTACTTTCCTGCATGCTCGGCTAAATCCGCCTGGATTTCATCAGAACGGCGTACAGCTGCTTCATAACTGCCTTCATTTGGCATAGTGACTCCTTGAAGTAAATTAATGCGTGAACTTAGTAAGTTTACCGCATTCCAAGCTATGGTTTAAATAATGAGTTAATAATCGCCGAAAACGATACGCCGACTTTCGCCGGCGTATCTAACAAGGATGCTGTCATGCTTTTACTTGATGACTACTGAATACTATGTGTTACTTAAGAGTGTAGTGATAATAGTAGGTTCTTAGCCAACCATACTCACTTCCCCAATAGCCTTTTCTTGCTCCACCAGGAAATGGGCCTTCAACAGAATACGTATTTGTGAAATAAATACGCTTCGTATAAGTTTGAACTCGTCTTGATGATGAACTTCCATCAGGGGTGAAAACTAGATAGGACTCAGTGACGTCGGCCCACTGCTTCATTGCAGTCAATTCGTCAAGAACTGTACTAAGTTCATTTGATTCCTGAATACTTATTGGTTCTGTTAAATCATCAGCAAAAACAATATTAGGAATTAAAGCGACTGAGAGCATAATTACAAGCAATGATCCAATTGAAAGCCTACGTTTTAGTTGTTTATCAATCTTCATTACTAGCCCCTTTCGTTTGACAGCATCCTTGTGTTATCAATTTGCTTTTTATAACTGCTTTATTAACTAAAGCAATAATTACAGTCATAAGTATCAAGATGAAGGTCCATAGAAGCGTTTCGAGACAAACTTCAAAATACGAAATTCTTCCAGACTTAAATACATCTGTGGTAGGGAAGATTTCTAAGGCTCCCACTATTGACTTAGAATCTAAATATGTGAGTGGTATCCATTTGATAATTGACTGTTGAAAGTCTCGAGTTAAGAAATATTTTGGATAAAACGGGATGCATAACAGGGTGAAGATTATCAGAAGAGAAATAGTTGGCTCTTTAGAAATAGTCAAGAGCAATTCATAGCAGGCGACGACTAGAATCGAAAACAAAAAAATGAGTATAAGCTGTGATGTGATTACTTGAAGCGCGGACGAATAAATAATTTCGCCACCTCTTCTAAATACGACAGGGTAATCTGGTCGTCCTAAACCATTACGGACCAGTGCATATAAAAGTAATGGTGCAATAGAAATAGCGAACGAAATCATTCCTGTGAAAAG
>CALBBS010000159.1 GCA_937926845.1 uncultured Atopobium sp.
CTCATCCGCAGAAAGCGGCTTGTCAAAGTTGGGGTAGAGCTGAACGCGAGAAAGGCCTGTCACGGCAGACAAAAGCCATTCTGCAGAAAGACGTGGATGCTCGTCACCTTTCTTTTCTAGGTGCTGAGTAGTCCACGTCAAAATTTTCTGGATTGTCCAAACTTCATCTGTCATGAAGTTTGCGCCTTACACGGCCTGAGCGAGTTTCTCGGCACGCTCTGCTGCAGCGAGAGCCTCAATAACGGATGGCAGCGTATCGCCCAGAAGAACGCCGTTGTAGGTACCATTGAAGCCAACACGGTGATCGGTTACGCGGTCCTGTGGCTGGTTGTATGTACGGATCTTCTCGGAACGTGCACCATGACCAATCTGGGAAAGACGCTCTGCGCCCTGCTCGGCCTGCTGACGCTCCAACTCCATCTCATAGAGGCGAGCACGAAGCATCTGCATACAAACCTCGCGGTTCTGAATCTGAGAACGCTGATCCTGAGACTGAACAACGGTATTTGTTGGCAGATGAGTAATACGCACTGCAGAATACGTGGTGTTAACGCACTGACCACCAGGGCCGGATGCGCAGTACGTATCAATGCGCAGGTCTTCCTGGTTGATCTGAATATCAATCTCATCAGCCTCTGGGAGAACTGCAACAGTTGCGGTAGAAGTCTGAATGCGGCCCTGAGACTCAGTCTTAGGAACGCGCTGAACACGGTGAACACCGGATTCATACTTCATAACTGAATAGACCTTATCGCCCGTGACCTTGAACTCAATAGTCTTAAAGCCGCCTGCCTCAGATGGAGAGCTGGACAGAATCTCTGTCTTCCAACCACGAGCCTCGGCAAAGCGCTCATACATTTTGAAGAGGTCGCCCGCAAAGATTGCTGCCTCATCGCCGCCAACACCAGCACGAATCTCAACGATAGTGTCCTTCTCGTCATTTGGATCGCCTGGAATCAGCATGACCTTGATCTCATCCTCAAGCTGAGGGAGCATCTCTTCATTAGCAGCAATGTCTTCCTGCAGCATCTCTTTTTCTTCTGGATCAGAAGTGGCGTTGAGAAGCTCTTTTGCTGCCTCGATATCATCCAAAGCTGTGATGTACTTGTTGGCGTGAGCAACAAGATCTGCCTGATTAGAGTGCTCTTTTGCTACGCGAGCATACTCTTTTGGATCAGAGACAACAGCTGGGTCTGCAAGCTTTTGCTCAAGCTCAGCATAGGCCTCGACGATTTTTTCTAGCTTGTCACGCATTCTTGCTCCTAAGATACATGCCTCGTGCGCGCTTGGCTCATTGACATGCGGCCAAACTGTTGCAAAGCTGCTTGCGAGGTGAGAATTCAACTAAAGAAGTGTACCACCACTAGGCGGTTTTTAAACCGATACCTCCCTATCTGCACAGGATGAGGGTACACAAGTTACATAATTGTGAGAAAATTACAGCAGGTTCATACGGTAATGAGGCGCTATGACTTCTAAGAACAAAACTTCACAACCAGATAACAAGCCTGCTGCAGAGGACACCTCTTCTGATCAGAAGACCCTTGATGCCCAGGCTGCTGAGACAGTTGACACTGCTGGCGAGAAGACCGACGAGCTTGAAGAGGTCACCGACCCTATTGCTGCCGATATGGCCGCTGCTGATGAAGACTACATCATGGAAATTGTCAGCCCCATCTTTCCTGGTCTAGACGAAGATGGTGAAGAGGATGAGACTCACTCTGCTTCGGATGAGAGCTCTCCTGAAAACGACGCGGACAGCACCACTGACCTGGAGAAAATCGTAAACGATGCGGCACTGACACAGGACCTTTCTGCTGTAGAAGCTCGCCTCAAAGAGCTTGAAGAGAGCACTCACGAACATGCAGAGGCTAAAGCTACAGAATCTCCTGTTAAAAGCGCTGATAGCGCAGGTGATGCAACGTCTGACGACGATGCAACATCCATCAAAGATGTTGCCGACACATTCTCAAGCTATCTTCGCAGCAGGCGTCGTGCACTATTTAGGTTTGTACGCCGCTACAGCCTGCTTTCTGGCGTTCTTGCTCTCTTAAGTCTTGCTCTTTTATCTGCAGTTATCGTGTTCTTTATTCGCGTGAGCAATGTTCCTTCAACTGATACTGTTATTGCTGATGCGCGCACACGCGTTGAGGCACCAGCCTGGACTCCTGGTAAATATGATGCTGATGAGTCCTTACTCCTTACGGGCATTGAAGTTGTTTCTCGCACCAGAAGTACCACGGCAATCTCTAGTGATGCCGCACAGTTTGGTGCAACAGGTTACGCCAACTCTGTAGTGCGCCTTACCTATACAGGTAATGCAATTGCTGCTACAAAGATGACCAAACTTGGATACGCATATACCCAGGGCTGGAACGCCATTGGTGACGAAGAATCACAATCTGTTACCTACCAGGCAACTTCGGGCGTTTCCACCACAAAAGTCCTTGACGCTATTGGCGATGTGCTAGCAAAACTTGATGAGAAAAATCCAAACGAAGCTATTTCTTATAGCTCGCAGTTCTCTGATGCAACCTTCACCGTTCTTGATGCGGGCTTTGACCGTGAACAGCAAACCTGCTGGGTGAGAATGTCGGGTGTTTCACCAACCTTCTTTGGTTCGCTCACCTGCGAAATTACCGCCTCATTTACCTTTGATGCTTCTACGGGTACCTGGGCATTAGACACAGCTAACCCCTCGGCAGGACTTAAGTACGACTACAGCGGGCTCGTAGGAACGTGGAAGGGTACCTTTGTCAGCTGCGAAGCAAGCAGCGGAAGCCCTTGCTATGCCGGTCGAACCAATCCTTTAACGTTGACCGTATCGGCTGCAGGTTTTTCTCGTGATCAGCTCGTGCTTACGGCAACCGCAGGGGGTGTTGTGCACAACCATGGAGCACTCAACACCTCGTATCGTTGGTATCCCGGTGATACTGAGTTCAAAAACGCTTCTGTCTCTCTTGCAACTTCAGGAACTATCGGAGAACAAATCCAGGTTTCTGGAACGGTCGATGTAACCAATGCAAACCTGGATGCTCATTCTGCTTCTGGCACAGCTCTTGCTACGGCTCAAAAACCACAGTTGAAGGTCACGTTTGATATTGCCAACAGAAGCGTTGTGGCTCAGCTTATTTCCACCCACACGGAAAGCGGTCAGACGGTCACCTTTACTGATACGTATCAGCTCTCCAAAGAGTAAAAAATCCCGTCAGGCCAAGTCGTTCCTGACGGGATTTTTATCATCAAATTACGAGAAGTGCGAAAGCTTGTTACTAAGCCTCGTCTTCGTTTGTATCTGTGGCTTCTTCGTTGTTCTTCTCGTCCTTGTTCATACGGCCACGAATAAGGCCAACGACTGTTGGAATAATTGAAACACCAACAATTCCAATAATCAGCAGTTCAAAGTGCTCCTGAACCACTGGGATACCTCCAAAGAAGTAACCAAGCAGTACAAACATCGTGGACCAGGTTAGACCACCCAAGATGTTATAGATGCCAAAGTTGTGCCAGTGCATGCCGCCCATACCTGCAATAAACGGGACAAACGTACGGATAAAGGGGAAGAATCGTCCCAGGAAAATCGCAAGATGACCGTGCTTATCAAGAAACTTCTGAGTCTTTTCGAGGTGCTCGGGAGTAAGTGCCTTTACTTTCCCGGAAGCAATAATCTTCTGTCCAAAAAAGTGACCAATCATAAAATTCATCTGATCGCCCAAAATGGCTGCTGCCCAGGTCAAAACGAGCAGTAAAACAATGTTAACCCCGCCATTGTGGGCAAAAAATCCCGCAGCAAAAAGCAGTGAATCACCTGGAAGAAATGGGAAAAAGACCACTCCGGTTTCTACAAAAATAATGAGAAAAACAAAACCGTAAGCGGCAAAAGGACCGGCGGCGATCATTGAAGCAATAAACGTGCGGGGATCTTTAAGCAGTTCAATGATGTAGTTTACAAAACCCATCGATTTCCAATCGTCGTGACAAATGTCGCGGCAAGCATAGTCAACGCCTAATAAAAGCGCATTGAGTGGGAACGGATGCCCGCAAGTGACCCCTTATGGCTGCTGTCTCCCGACCCTGACCAGGTTCGAGGTGTCACGTCATCCGCACCCGCTCAATGCGCTGTAGATACTCTACCCTATTAGAGTAATCTTTGCACAAGTCAAATGTCGCCTATACGTTTTTTGACGAATTTTTCTCAATTACTTCTATGATCTTCTCAACGTTCTTTTTTCCTCTTGAGATGCCTACGTATAAAATTCCAGCTAACGGGACAGATATGACGAGAAGAACAATACCGCCCACGAGTGTAGTCGTTGCCATAGGGCTTGTAGAAAGACTTCCGTACACACTGAGATAAATGAGCCATACCCCAATTGCGATACCAGAATAGGCGGCTCTTTTATAAACACTCAATGTTCCAAGTGCTTTTGACTGCATACGAGCTTCAACAATCAAAGGATTATCCTCATGTGAATGAGAAGCTGCTCCTACATATTTTTTCTTACTCATAAAACTCTCAATCAAAAGTGGCATCGCCGTATGACGATGCCACTTTATTACGTTTATCTTTTCTGCGCCAGACAGGATTTTGCGCAAAAAATTAGTAAGACAGGCCTGGATTGAAGACGCCAAGAACAACGCCAACAAGTGCTACAACAACAAGAATAAGCATAACAACTGTTGGGCTGAGCTTCTTCTTAGTCATCAGCCACCAGCAAAGGTATACAAACAGAAGATTCAATGCCTTAGGGAAAATGCCATTAAGCGTTGTTTGGATATCAACACCAGCAATATTCAGAGAAGTTGTGACATTAATCCATGTAGCGGCAACCGAGCCAATAACCATGGTACCAATCATAACGATAGAACTGCGGAGAGCCTCAGACTCGGGACCAACAAGAGCCTCAACAGCAGAGGAACCGAGACTATAGCCCTGGTCATAAGCAAACTTCATACCGAAGTACATAATAAAGTTCCAGACCACAACATAAAACAGTGGGCCAAGAACAGATCCACCCTTAGAAAGGCCAAGTGCAATTCCAAGAAGAATTGGAATGAAAGTACCAACGATAATGGAGTCACCAAGACCAGCAAGAGGGCCCATAAGACCAGCGCGAAGACCATTGATGGTCTCATCGTCGATTGCCTCGCCGTTTGCACGAGCCTCTTCCAAAGAAGCAGTCAAGCCAACAACCATAGAACCAATCTGTGGCTCGGTATTAAAGAAGGTTGTATAGGTAGAAAGTGCCTCAACCTTTTGGTCATCAGTATCGTAAAGCTCATCAACGATTGGGAGCATTGATGCAAGATAACCAAATGTCTGCATGTGTTCCTGGGAGAAGCAGGTAAGATTGCCGTAAATCCAGCTCAAGAAAGACTTATTACGTGCTTTCTGGGAAATGGTTTTCTTTTCAGCCATGATTAAATATCCTCCTCTTCTTCATCGTCTGCGCTTACATTGCCTGATGCTGCAGCAGCCAAACGAACATTCTTTGCCTGCTGAAGCTGATAGTTAAGAACAGCAAAGAAGACTGCTACAACTGCAGAGACAATAAGGTTCAGGCCGAGTGCGCCAGCAAGGATAAAACCAAAGGCAAAAGTTACCCAATCAAGAGGCTTAGTAATAACCTGCTTACAAAGAATTGCGACACCAACAGTAGGAAGAAGTGTGCCAACAGTGAAGAGAGTCATCATTGGAATACCGTTCATAGGAAGGTATTCCTTCATGACGCCAACCATGCTCTCGCCAGCCATGCAAATAAAGAATGTTGGGATGAACGAGAAAAGAATGTGAGAAACCCAAGGGAATACAAAGTCAACCATTGGAATGGTCTTCTTAATACGACCCCAGTCCTTGGTCTCCATTGCACGCCAACCAATGCCCTGCCATACAAGGTTCATGGTAGCAGTGCCGTAGAACAAAACGGTACCAAGAGTACCAACAGCGGCACCAATAGCAGCTGCCTGGGATGCAGCCTCAATAGAACTTGGATCAAGACCATAAGCCTTGATTGCAAGAATTGCTAGAGGAATACCAATGTAGGAAACAGCACGAACGTCAGCGGAAACAGTTCCACCAGGTGTTACGAGTGCAATGTAGACCAACTGGATTGCTGCACCAACAATAATGCCAGTCTGGACGTCGCCAAGAATGACACCAACGACAAGACCTGCAACAAGTGGACGACCGAGGGTATAGTTACCTACGGTAGTACCAGCCATGCCAGGTAGTGACGCAAGGCATGCAAACAAACCCAAAAGGGCAGCTTGAAACGCATTAATCGCCATAAAAATCGCCTTCCGAATACTACTTTACATCGAACTTCTCGCGGAACTTAGGCCACTCACCAATTGCCTTTTCTTTAAGAAGAGCAAATTGAACGGTATAACCAGCTTTGGTTATATCCTCAAATGCCTGTCCCTCTTCTTGAGTAAAGGACTGGTTGTTGCCCAGCTTTACCGCACCAGGACGGTCATTACCAGGACCGATAATGACCGTATTAATTCCTGGCTTAAAACCAAAGTCAACAAGAATTTTCTTCATGTCAACTGGGTTTTTTGTAATAAGGAAATAACGAGAATCGCTATCAAGAACCTTCTGCGCATTCTCTTTAAAGTGATCAAATGTCCAAACAAAAACTTTCTTGTCAGGTGCTGCTGATTTATAGGCAGATTTAAGAACAGGATTTGATGCAGCTGCATCATTTACTGCAATAATTCCATCACAAGGAACCTCAAGTGCCCAACGAGTGACTGTTTGACCATGAATCATACGGTCATCAACACGAATAAATGAAATCACGTTTTCTCCTAACGTATGTCTTATGCAAGCAACTACGCTTACCTACAGTAATTACTAAAGGTCTTCTTCATCCTCATCTTCAAGAGCAAGGACAATCTGATTAACTCCATTTTTTCCTTCATTCAAAATAGATGAAATAAGAGCTTCACCACTTAGGCCATCATCAATTGCCATCAGAGCACCAATTGCCATAGGAAGATTAACGCCACTAAAAGCTACCGTATGAGAAAGCAGGCCTTTTTTAGCGAGAAGATCAAGTGCATTAGTAAGTGGAGAACCTCCGATGATGTCTCCGAGAACGATAACCTCATCGTCAGCAGTAAGTGGCTCAAGAATTTTTGATAAATTCCTAACATACTCGCCTGCTCCAACACCATCTTCCATGCTGTAGCTCAAAATATTTTCTCTTTGCCCCATTAACATGTCTATTACGCTATGTAAACCTGGCGCAAAAGTTCCGTGACTTACAAGTAAAAGATACTTCATTACCGCTCCATTTCAGACCAGATGTCACTTGCGTGGTGTTAGTTGCGCAGTTGTTATAACACAAAGCTATACAGATGCCGTTGGCATTCTTAAATTTTTAATAAGAAAGATGTATTATTTTTTTAAATTTTGTTCAAAAAATTTAATTATTTCTTCTGTAATTTGTCAAGTAGTTGTTTCTAACTGTGTAAATATATATTTGTCAATTTTTATCTTATATTCACATATTTATACAAAAATGAGATATACATTAAATTAAAATATCAATTCTGACTTCCATGTAAATCAGTCTTAAGTGACAAAAAGAAGGCCATACAAGATGGCCTTCTTACAATGCACTCCAAAATGTTTTATGTTACGTAATGTATTATCTTCTGTTCTTGCGATAAAACGCTACAAGAGACTGAGTGGAAGCATCTTGTTCTGCTAGCTCTTCGTCATTATGAATTGCAGGGAAAATCTGTTTAGCAAGCTGTTTGCCAAGCTCAACGCCCCACTGATCAAAGGAATCAATGCCCCACACAACACCTTCAACAAAGGTAATATGCTCGTAGAGTGCAATAAGCGTACCAATAGCACGAGGATTAAGCTCTTTACCAAAGATAGAGGTAGTTGGCCTATTTCCTTCAAAGACGCGTGCAGAAACCATCCACTCTGGCGTTCCCTCAGCACGGACTTCATCAGCGGTCTTGCCAAAAGCAAGCGCCTTAGTCTGCGCAAAGAAGTTGGAGAGGAAGAGCTCGTGGACATCAAGATCTGCATCTTTTGTAGCAAATGCGGTATTTGCAAACGCAATAAAATCAGCAGGAATAATCTGAGTTCCCTGGTGAATAAGCTGGTAGAAAGCATGCTGACCGTTGGTACCAGCCTCTCCCCAGAAAATCTCACCTGTGTTAGATGTAACCGCAGTGCCATCCCAGCGTGTAGACTTGCCGTTGGATTCCATGGTGAGCTGCTGGAGGTATGCTGGGAACCTATGCAAGTACTGGCTGTATGGAAGTACCGCATGAGATACCGCGCCAAAGAAATTAACGTACCAAACATTTAAGAGACCCATAAGAGCAACAACATTTTGCCTCAGAGGGGTTGTCTTGAAGTATTCATCAACTGCGTTAAAGCCACTAAGGAACTCTGCAAAACGCTGTGGTCCAAAAACAATTGCCAGTACCAGGCCAACTGCAGAATCAACCGAATAACGGCCGCCAACCCAATTCCAGAAACCAAAGGCGTTCTGTGGGTCAATACCAAAGTCTTCTACCAGATCAAGTGCAGTGGAGACAGCAACAAAATGCTTGCGAATTGCATCTGCATTCTGAACTTCAGAGCCGTCAATGGCACCCCGACCAGTAAGCTTTTCCAAGAGCCACGTACGAGCACAGCGCGCGTTTGTAAGTGTCTCCAGCGTGGTAAACGTCTTGGAAACAATAATGAAGAGTGTTGTTTCTGGATCAAGATCCTCGGTTTTCTCGCCAAGGTCAACAGGGTCAATGTTGGAGACAAAGCGAGCAGTAATACCTGCGTCTGCAAAAGGCTTCAAAGCCTCGTAAACCATAACAGGACCAAGGTCAGAGCCACCAATGCCAATGCTTACAACCGTCTTGATAGGCTTACCAGAAACGCCCTTCCACTCTCCCGAGCGAACTCGATCGCAGAAGGCATACATCTTGTTCAGCGTCTGGTGAACGTCAGAAACAACGTCTTGTCCATCAACAATAAGCGTGCCGGCCTCAGAAGCGGGGCGGCGAAGCGCTGTATGCAATACTGCGCGATCTTCAGTGGTGTTAATGTGCTCACCTGCATACATAGCGTCTCTACGCTCTTCAAGTTTGACCTCTTCTGCAAGGTCACACAGAAGGTCAAGTGTCTCTTGTGTAGCAAGGTTTTTGGAAAGATCAATCAGAAACTGGTCTAGCTCAAACGACATATTCTGCACACGCTGAGGGTCTTCTGCAAACCAGTTCTTCAGCGTGGCTTTTGTATCTTTTAAGCTGGCGTAATGCTCTGCAAGGGCGCGCCAAGCCTTAGTCTGTGTTGCGTCAATAGGCAAAATATGTGGTGCTGTAGGTGATGCCATAGCAGTCTCCTTCTTTTGACTATTTCAAGGATAATCTGTGCAACGCTCATGAAACGCCACAATGTCGTTTTTTGTAAAAAATACGACAAATCATTACTAATAAGGTTCTCCCAAAGGTGGAACTTGTTTAAGAGCCGCCCAGCGCATCTGCTTCTGACGAGGGTCCTCAAGCGCTCCGGCAAAATTATCAAGATTTACCATGCGCATTCCACACACGCGAACAAGAACACGGGGCGAGAAGTTCTTCTCGGCGTCAGTTGAAAGCTGACCAAGCTCATCTGCGTATGCCTCACGCACTGATGTAACTGCTGCGTCATTTACCATGAGCACCGTGTCTGGACTAAAAGCACTTATTGCCTGTCTGACAAGCTGGGGATTTATAGGATCTCCTGTTTTTGTGGTGGTAAGCAAGGTGGCCCATGCCTCAGGAGCATAGCCTAAATGCTCTAAAGAAGCTTTAAGTGCAGAAAGTTCTGCCTCTTCAAAGTCTTCTTGTCCCTTTACCAACAAAATTGATGCAAAAGCATTGCCTGCCATACACACCCCCTGAGCAGCAAAATCTCCAAACTCATGCGTTGTTTTTGCCATGTAGGCTTCTTTTCGCATAGATCTTTCGCTTGGCATGCGCACCTCTTTCTTATATGCCAACTATGCACGTAATTCACAATTTGAGCAAGTCTACAAAGTTATGTGTATACACTTCTCTAATTTGGGGATAAGTTTGCTAGTGCTTGAAATTAATTGGCTTAAAAGCCGTATGTAACTGGAGGTTCACTATGGCACAGCAGCTTACTACTGCAGAGTTCGATTCTGTTCTTGCTAACGCAGACAAGCCTGTTCTTGTTGATTTCTGGGCATCTTGGTGCGGTCCTTGCCGTGCTCTTGGTCCAGTTGTCGAGGAAGTTGGCAATGAGATGGCAGACAAGCTTGACGTTTACAAGGTAAACGTTGATGACGAGGCAGATCTTGCAACTCGTTTCCGCATCGTCTCCATCCCAACCCTCATTCTCTTCAAGAATGGTGAGCCAGTTCACACTATGGTTGGCAACCTTCCTAAGGCTGACCTCGTTTCTGAGCTTAACGCCAACCTGTAAGTTCTTGTATGCCACGCGCGTGCACTGGCTTATCATTGAACTAAGCGGCGGTACGTCCATCGGCGTGCCGCCTTTTTGTTACAAGGAGAATTTATGGCCGATAAAAGCCTTGACGCTCAAAAGACAGGACTTTCAACAGGGGTTCGCAAGCGCCTTTTTCTGCAGCACTTGCGCTCAAGCCTTTCTACCATCATTCTGCTTGTCTCTTCCGCAATCTTTATTTTTCTACTCATTGACGTCTCTGAGGGCGATGTCATTGGCATTGATTATTTTGCCTATAGGTTGTTTGTAGTTCACCTCAGAACCCCCCTTCTCACCGAAGTTATGGAAGGGTTCTCTGGTCTAGCCAGTCCTGTCACTGTTATTGTCATGCTCATTGTGGTTGCTGCTTTTGCACCAGGACCAAGTGTTGGCAGACTTGCCTCAATTAATTTAATTGGCGTTGTTGCCGTTAACCTTATCTTTAAGGCCATTGTTCAGCGTCCTCGACCAGACGGCTTTAGGCTGGTAGTTGAAACTGGCTACAGCTTCCCCTCTGGTCACTCGATGTTCTCGATGGCTTTCTACGGCCTACTTATTTGGCTAGTGTGGCACTATGAAAAAGATAAGCTACAGCGTTGGCTGTGGTGTGCTTTATTCTCGGGTGTTATCGTAATGATTGGTATCAGTAGAATTTACCTGGGTGTTCACTATGCTACCGACGTTATTGGTGGTTTCTCGCTTGCCCTTGTATGGCTGGTACTGTTTACCAAACTGATGGTTCCTTCTCTTATTTACAAAAAGAAAGTACCTCAAGAGAAGACAGACTAATAATTTCTGCGCTCACTACTTGTGCAGTTTCATCATTAACAATAATGCGACCCATAGTTGCGCCCTCGCGACCGCGTGGATACGTGGAGCTTCCTGGATTCATCACCAGGGTATTTGTCCACTCGTCACGCAGGACAAATGGCCTGTGCGTGTGTCCGCAAACAGCAATGTTGCACTTAGTTAGGTCAAGTCTCTCGCGATAATGACAGACTTCCCATTTAAGACCCGCAGAGAAGAACATAATTTTCTTCTTTACCATAGGTCCATAGTTGTAGCAGAAGTCATTATTGCCCAGGCAAAGCTTAACGGGAGCAATCTTCTGTAGCGTTTGATAATCGGCGTTTGAGGTAATATCTCCTGCATGCACAATGTAGTTAGCACCTTGCAGAGCTTCAAGCAACTCAGATGACAAATACCCATGCGTATCTGAAATTACGTCAAACCTTACCAGTGCCATACCAAACTCCTACGTGCGCTTTTAGCTGCTGGCGAGAAACCCTTTGAGCTTCTACAATCCCAGTGCTCGCTTAAGTGCAACCACACGACGGCGAGAAACCGAAATGTGACGCTCCTCAAATCCCTGAATAGTCAACTGTAGGATACCAGCAGAGATAACCTCAACATCGTCAACATACTCAAGATTCACGATAAAGCTACGATGGATACGGAAGAATCCATGTGGAGCAAGACGCTCTTCAAGTCTCTGCAAGGAAATGGTAGACAAGAAGCGATCATCCTCTGTGTAGATGCAGGAATAATCGTCCTTTGCCTCAATAAAGCGAATCTGATCAATAGGAACAAGAACCTTACTTCCGCTCTTAATAACAGGAATACGCTCAATAGTTGCCAAAGGAGACTGGGGACGCAGACGCTCTTCAACCTTATCAAGAGCCTGCTCAAGACGCTCAGTCTCGACGGGCTTCATCAAGTAGTCAACAGCATTAACACCAAACGCATCCAGTGCGTACTCGCTGTATGCGGTAACAAACACAATCTGTGGAGGGTTCTTCAGCTTATGAAGAGCCTCTGCAAGTTGCATTCCATTTGTCTTAGGCATGGAGATATCGAGGAACATGACCTCAACGCGAGACTCCATGAGTTTCTCGACAGCATCCCTTGCACTTGTGGCCTCAAAGATTTCCTCGAGACGGCCGGTCTCCTCAAGCAAGAACTTGAGCTCAGAACGGGCTGGAGCCTCGTCATCAACAATCATGGCACGCATGTCATTCACTCCCAACGGCCTAACGCAGCGTTAAGCAAAAACCGATACTACTATGCTGTTGCCTGCAGTGCCGCACCTGCAAGCTTGAGTGTCACGCACGTGCCTTGACCTGGCTTAGACATGATTTCCATGCCAGAACCAACGGCGTAGAAGCGCTCAACTCGCTCAGCTACGTTCTTAATGGCAATGCCCGTCCCTCCATTTCTCCCCGAAGAATCCTGCGGGGTAGGACCTTGTCCATTAAGCAAGCGAGAAACAGTCTCTTCATCCATTCCAAGACCATCATCAGCAACAGATATAAGAATATCATCATCGTCGCGCGCGACGTGGATGTCAATATGGAGGGCGCCCTCATCTTTCATGGCGTGCCTCACGGCATTCTCAACAATAGGCTGAATCAAAAAAGACGGAACCTGAACGTCTTCGCATCCCTCATCGACATGCTCGGACTCTTGAATACGCTCTTCTCCAAAACGGGCCTTCTCAATTGTCAAATACCTGCGCGTTTGTGTCAATTCCTGAGAAAGCGGAATGAGCGCGCCCTGAGAGCTCTCAAGCGTACGGCGATAAAACACAGAGAACTCACGAAGCAGGTCTCGCGCCTTATTGGGGTTTGTACGCGTAAGAGATGCAATGGTGTTGAGCGTGTTGAACAAGAAATGCGGATTAATCTGCGCCTGCAAGGCTTTGACCTCAGCTCGAGCGGTTAACTCTGCCTGGCGGTCAAGCTCATACGAGGAAAGCTGTGTGGAGAGAAGCTCACCCAAACCCTCAGCAATTGCCAACTGCGTGCGATCAATTTCAATGCCACGACGATAGTAGAGCTTGATAGTACCAACCGTGCGGTCCTGAACAATCAACGGGACAATGATGCCAAAGGAGCTGCCGCCATTGCCAAAGCCGCCACGCCTTTGCAGTACCTGCTGACGACTATCTACCGAGACAAACGTCTCCATGCGGCCACTTTCCAGAACCTCAGTTGCAGGGCCAACCACTTTTGAGCCAGGCATATGCGAGGTTGCAATGTCTCCCTCAAAGCCCAATACATATTCTGTATCCGTGATGGAAATAGCGGCTGCAGAAGTTTCTGGAAGCAATAGTGTGCAGATAGTTGGCGCTGTTTCTTGCGACAAACCTCCGCGTAAGGTCTTGAGTGTCTTAGAGGCAACCTCAAGTGTTCGCTCTGTTGCTTGAGACCTAGCGTGCTCGTTACCAGGCTGGGTAGTGCCACCAAGAACAATGACCGTGGCAAGTCCTCCGCCTGCAACAAGAGCGGCAAACAGGTTGTCTGCCATGACGCTCCAAGAAAGCAAGCCCAACAATACACAGGCAAGAAGAATCAGGACTATCCTGGTTGATCTCTGTATGTACTGAGCAAGTCTTTGCATGGCTGTCTAGTTCTCAACTGATTCTGTAGCAGAATCCTCAGAAGCAAGCTGCTGCGGCAAAGGCGAATGCTTAAGCGCACGAGCCAAAGGAGCTCCAAGCACATAGAGAACAACAGCCTCTCCGAGTCCTGTGGTGATAAAACCAAACAAGAACATAAGAGGATACGATCCATCAAGTTCAATGGTGGTAAATGGAATTGTGTAGAATCCCAATCCCTGAAGCAAAATAGGAAGATATGCAGACACAATAACGGCATTTGCAAGCACTGGCCCCAGAAGCGCAAGTGGTACGTTCTTCCTGTTCTTCCAGGTAAACCATGCACCAAGAGCAGTTGCCAAGGAGCCAAAAACTACGTCGAGAAGACCTAAAGCGCCGGTGCCTGAGATAACCATATTTGCAAGATTGGCAATGACGCAACCAAGCGCAAGACCAGGAATTGCATCAGCGGTAAACAGGGCAAGAACAACAACTGCCTCTGAAATGCGGAACTGCACAGGGCCCCAAGCAAGACCGCCCAAGAAAAGAAGAGTTGCAAGCGTAAGCGCTGCATAAAGGGCAGCAATAATACCAATACGTGCAAGGCGCTGAGCGCGCTGTTTTGTTGCATAAGCTGAAGAAACCTGTGGCAAAACAATCCCCTTGTTAACTCTAAAAACTTAGTTCATGATACGACGAAACGCATATATGAGCAAATGAGCAGCGCAGACATACAATTAGTAATGCAGGTGCATTCCTGGATAGACCATCTCACGAGCATGCTTTTGATACGCTGCGACTGCCTCTTCTTCAAAAGCAAGAGGAGTGTCTTCCTCGCCTGCCATATCCAAAATCCACCGTGTGAGATAAGGATTGAGTGGAAGCAGTGGCCCAATCAGCCAGGTGGCAATAGCGTTCTTGCGACGGAAACCTTCCAGCTTGCTTTCTTTATTGATGCCAAAACCTACCTTGTTCTTAAGGAAGTAACAGTTAGAGTTATCTCCCTCGGTGAGTGTGAACTGCATCTTAAAACCAACGACAACAAAAGGCTCTTTGCCATTGCCAGGATCAAACTCTCCCACCTGGACATCGTGGAAGCGCTGGGGCATATAGCGAGTGGTCGTAAACTTGAAGAGGCCCAGAGCCTCAATTTCAGAGCCGTCAGGATTAACGATTTTCTCGCCAAAAAGCTCTGAAGCGTTGCCGGCAAACAGCATAGGAACGCCCTGATCAGCCAGCTCTGCAAGCCTGTCCTTGTAAGGCATAAGGCGAGAAATAATAAGCTCTTGCTGGGCTTCTGTCATGCCGCCCATGATGATTGCCGACGGCGTATGCTCCACAAAGTAAGGAGTTGTGGCGTGAGAGGTGTACACAAAGTTCTCTTTTGGAAGGCAGGCCTCCAGGTAGAGAGCATTTCCGTTGTCTCCACCCTGGTTACCGTACTCTGGGTACAGGATCTCAATCTTAGTTGCTGGATTACTCATGGGAGGCCTCCATCTGTTTCAAGCGCTCAATGATACGGTTTCTGCTGATGTCAGCAATGCCACCGTTGTAGAGGCCGTGTGCATAGAAAACGTGCTGGCAAGCATTAAGGTCAACCAGGTCAGCGGTCTCTTCAGGAGAGCTTGCCACAAAGGTTTTAGCTGGATCAATACCCGCAAGTCTCAGCCTAAGCTGCAGGTCAAGCGATGTGTCGCCATAAATAATGACCTGTTTAACGCTTGGATCTTGCAAGAACTCAAAGTCAGTCTGGTAATACCAGCCAATATACTCTGTCTGATCTTTTGCTTTTGCCATATAGGCGTCAGCAATCATGATGATAATTGCCTTATCGCCTGGCTGCTTACGCAGGATATCAATGGTGACCGAGGTTGCCGTGTCATTCTCGCCCTTAGAAGCCATGCTAATAAGACGACGACCGTTGTAGTCAATCTCGTTATATCTGGAGGAAGCAATGTTAACGCGTTGCAATGATGCAGCGATAGTTGCAGGTGCAAGACCCATCTCACGCGCGGTTACGATGGCCACAAACAAGTTGTAGAGGTTGACGATAGAGTAGCTGTTGAGCTTGTACTCATATGTTGGTGCACCCTCGTGACAATGCTCCTTGACCACAAACTTGCCAGTCTCTGGCTCTACTGAGATGACCTCGTAATCAGGAGTTGGATTGGTATAGCCGCACTCCTCGCAAGTTGCGTGACCAAGATGCCTCAGGTGTGCATAATCCCACTTGAGCTTGCCACCGCATTTGGGGCAGGCGGTAAGATCTGAAACAATGCCCACTGGCTCTGCGGTGTCTTCTGCCAGCCTTGCAATGGAGTAATACGTACGATGTGTGCACTGAGGAGCAAGTCTGCAGCTAATCATGTCATCTGCGTTCAAGATCAGATGAGTTGAAGCAGGAATGCCCTTATCCATAACGTCAAACACGTAGTCTGGCGTTGCACTGCGAGAGAACGTATCGCGGAACAAATTGGTAACAGACAAAATATCAGGCTGCAGATACGGGAAAATGCGAGGTCCAGAAAGCTCATCAAACTCCATAACTGCAAGTTTAGTCTTTGAGGTGCCCTTCCACGTGGCGTTCTTTGCAAACGAGCTTGCAAAGCCGCTGGAAATATTGCCGCCAACGCGGTTAGTGACGGTCTGATAGCCATTATCGGCGAGAAGATCGTTAAGCAGGTTATTGGTGGTTGTCTTGCCGTTTGTGCCGGTGATAAAGACAACCTGCTCTGGCTTAGCAATGTCTCCCAAAAATGCAGGATCAATGCCTTCAGCAATAAAGCCTGGCAGCGTTCCGCCCTCATGGTTGGTCAATTTAAGTGCTGCAAGTGTTGCTTTAGCAGCGAGAAAAGCTACAGGAAATAGTCTGCTCTTTTTTTGTGCCACAGTAACTCCCATCGTGAGCAAAGTCTCTCTAGTTTATCACCTCGCGAGAAGGGCTTGAAGAACACAGGGCTTCTCGCCAAAAATGTCGCATAAAAAAGCCGAGCCAGGATATCCTGGCTCGGCTGAAGCTACGTGAAAGTAAGTTTCCTTACTCCTCAGTCTGCTCCTTACCCTCTGCAGCATAAAGCTCAGAGAGATGTACAAGGTGATCGTAGCGAGCCATAGCAGCTTCCTCGTTCTCCTTGAAGAGCTTCTCTGCGTGCTCTGGGAACTCGCGGGTGAGTCGGCTGTAACGAGCCTCGTTCATCAGGAACTCCTGGTAGCCGCCCTTAGGTGCCTTGGAGTCAAGCGTGAACTTCTTACCTGCTGGTGCAGCTGGGTTGAAGCGATAGAGGTTCCAGTAGCCAGTCTCGACTGCCTTCTTCATCTCCTCCTGTGCGTGAGCCATGCCGCCCTTGATGGAGTGCATCTCGCATGGGGAGTAACCGATGATGAGGGATGGTCCTGGATAAGCCTCTGCCTCAGCAATTGCCTTCAGAGTCTGCTGAAGGTTTGCACCCATGGAGACCTGAGCAACATAGACGTAACCATAGGTCATAGCAATCTCAGCAAGGTTCTTCTGCTTGATGTTCTTACCAGCTGCTGCGAACTGTGCAACCTGGCCAAGACGGGAAGCCTTGGAGGACTGACCACCAGTGTTGGAGTAAACCTCGGTGTCGAAGACAAAGACGTTGATGTCTTCGCCAGAAGCAAGAACGTGGTCAAGACCGCCGAAGCCGATGTCGTATGCCCAACCGTCGCCACCGAAGATCCAGAAGGACTTCTTGGTGAGGAAGCTCTTGTTAGCAAGGATTTCCTTAGCTGCTGCAAGATCAGACTTCTCAAGCTCAACAACAAAAGTCTTAGAAGCTTCCTTGGAAAGAGCTGCGTCGTTGACGGAATCAATCCATGCCTTAGCAGCATCCTTGAGGTCCTGAGATGCGCCATCCTCATCGACAAGCTGCTGAGCAAGACCAATCAGACGCTTCTGCTGAGACTGGTGACCAAGCATCAGACCCATACCGTGCTCTGCATTGTCCTCGAAGAGGGAGTTGTTCCATGCTGGACCGTGACCGTTTGCATCGGTAGTAAACGGTGAGCAGGAAGCTGGGTTACCCCAAATGGAGGAGCAGCCAGTTGCGTTGGAGATGTACATACGATCGCCAAAGAGCTGAGTGATCAGACGGCCGTAGCTGGTCTCAGCGCAGCCTGCGCAGGAACCGGAGAACTCAAGAAGAGGCTTCTTGAACTGGGATGCCTTGACGTTGTTAGCAACAAGCTCGGTCTTCTCGGAGACGTGGTTGACTGCGTAGTCAAAGATCTCCTGCTTGGACTCCTGCTCCTCGATTGGCTTCATGGTCAGAGCATCTGCAGGGCAGATGTAGACGCAGTTGGAGCAACCGGTGCAGTCAAGCTGGGAAATAGCAATCTGGAACTTGTAGCCCTTAGCCTTAGGACCAACAGCATCCTTGAACTGAGCCTGTGCTGGTGCAGCAGCGACCTCTTCGTCGGTAAGGACGAATGGGCGAATGACTGCGTGTGGGCAGACATAAGCGCACTGGTTACACTGGATGCACTTCTCGACGTTCCACTCAGGAACAACAACAGCAATGCCACGCTTCTCATAAGCAGCAGCACCAAGCTCGAACTGTCCATCAACGTGGTTCTTAAATGCGGAAACAGGAAGTGCGTCACCCTCCATACGAGAGACTGGAGTCATGATGTCGCGAACCTGCTTGAGCAGAGCCTCGCGGCCCTCAAGGGTGATTGTGCTTGGAGCATCCTCTGCAGTAGCCCAATCAGCAGGAATCTCAATCTTAGTAAATGCAGTAGCACCAGCGTCGATTGCTTTGTGGTTCATATCGACGATGTTCTGGCCCTTCTTCAGGTAAGAATGAGTTGCAGCGTCCTTCATGTACTGAAGTGCGTCTGCCTCTGGGAGAACCTTTGCAAGAGCAAAGAATGCAGACTGAAGAATGGTGTTGGTGCGCTTGCCCATACCAATTTCCTTGGCAAGGTCAATTGCATTAATCAGATAAACGTTGATGTTGTTCTTAGCAATGTAGCGCTTTGCCTCTGCTGGCAGGTGGTGTGCAAACTCCTCTGCATCCCACTGGCAGTTGACCAGGAAGGTACCGCCAGGCTTGACGTCGCGGACCATCTTGTAGCCCTTGATGATGTATGCAGGAACGTGGCATGCAACAAAGTCTGCCTTAGTGACATAGTAAGGAGAACGGATCTTGTGATCACCGAAGCGCAGGTGGCTGATGGTGATACCGCCGGTCTTCTTTGAGTCATACTGGAAGTATGCCTGAACATATTTATCGGTGTGATCACCAATAATCTTAATGGAGTTCTTGTTAGCACCAACGGTACCGTCGCCGCCGATACCCCAGAACTTGCACTCAATGGTGCCCTCAGCTGCGGTGTTAGGAGCCTCAGGATCCTCTGGGAGAGACAGGTTGGTAACGTCGTCAACAATACCAACGGTGAACTCACGCTGAGGAGCATCCTTCTTGAGCTCCTCAAAGATTGCAAATGCAGATGATGGTGGGGTGTCTTTGGAACCAAGGCCGTAACGACCACCAACAACCTTAACGCCTGTACGACCAGCCTCAAAGAGAGAAGTAACAACGTCTTCATAGAGAGGCTCACCAACGGAACCTGGCTCCTTGGTGCGGTCGAGAACAGCAATCTTCTTGACGGACTCAGGAAGAACGTCAACAAAGTGCTCTACAGAGAATGGACGATAGAGACGAACCTTAACCAGACCGACCTTCTCGCCATGAGCGTTCAGGTAATCGATAACCTCTTCGAGAGTATCGCAGAAGGAACCCATGCAGATGACAACGCGGTCAGCGTCTTCTGCACCGTAGTAGTTGAACAGACCGTAGTCAGTACCAAGCTTAGCGTTGATCTGGTTCATGTAGTCTTCAACAACTGCTGGCAGCTGGTTATAGACCTCGTTGCATGCCTCGCGGTGCTGGAAGAAGATATCGCCGTTCTCGTGGGAACCACGGCTTGCTGGATGCTCTGGGTTCAGTGCATGATCGCGGAATGCCTGGACAGCGTCCATATCACACATCTCAGCCAGGTCAGCATAATCCCAAACAGCAACCTTCTGAATCTCGTGAGAAGTACGGAAGCCGTCGAAGAAGTTAACAAATGGAACCTTGCCCTTGATTGCTGCAAGGTGAGCAACAGGAGCCAGATCCATAACCTCCTGGACGTTGCCTTCTGCGAGAAGTGCAAAACCAGTCTGGCGAGCGGACATAACGTCAGAGTGATCGCCAAAGATGTTCAGTGCATGGGTTGCAACGGTACGTGCACTGACGTGGAAAACACCAGGGAGCTGCTCGCCGGCAATCTTGTACATGTTTGGAAGCATGAGCAAGAGGCCCTGAGAAGCAGTGTAAGTAGTGGTCAGAGCACCTGAACCAAGAGAACCGTGAACAGCACCAGCTGCGCCAGCCTCGGACTGCATCTCGACAACCTTGACGGTTGTACCAAAGATGTTCTTTACACCCTGGGCGGACCACTGGTCAACATAGTCTGCCATTGGACTTGATGGGGTAATTGGGTAAATGCCCGCTACCTCGGTAAACGCATACGACACATAAGCCGCGGCGTTGTTACCGTCCATGGACTTAAACTTTCTTGCCATTTCCTCTCCTTGCCTAATCTGTGATTTCTCACAGTATGCGTCTGTGCGATCAAAAATAAAGCTGTAGACCCTGGGTGACTACGGAAACATGTTTCATAGTTCGGCCGGCAGCGGTCGCATAATGCTTTTATTATTGCGCAAAAAAACAATGAAACAAATCAGAAATATAAGCTGACAAATACCTATTTTTAAGTAGGAATTTCTACCTGCGGAATTACAAAATAAACATAACACTAAAGTGCAAGTTTTTTGTAAATCGACAAAATATTCAAGCACACAAGCAGCCATCTGTCTGAAAAACAGACAGATTTTTACGTAGGCGCTCAACGTGGACAACTTTATCGTGCGTTGCGTACCCTTTGCTGGACGAGCCTTAAATATCGTACTTATCTGATTACTTAGCAGCTTTGATTTCACAAAGTTTCTTGTAACCAAATAAGAAACGCTCTCCTATCTCGCCTTGAGCATCAGAAGCACATACGATTCCATGTTCATCTGAAGTAAGGAAAGCTTCATCAAATTCGGCAGTTCCATCAAATACCTGGGCAATAACGTCTGGATTAAACTCTGTTGGCTCATGAAGAGTCTGTGCCAGGTCTAACACCAAACTTGTGACTCCCGATCGAACGCTTTCTTCCGAGACACCCGCAATAAGCTTTCCGTCTTTTACCAGCCAAAGTACCTCTGGTGCACAATGAGTTTGCTGCTCTTCTCGCTGTGAAATCCTTGCGCGTCCCGCAAGAGACAGAACAGAACGCTCTTCCAAAGACTGGTAAGGTCCAACAGTCATAGCAGCCTGTCCATTGCTCTCAAGCAAAATCATAAGAACGCCATCTGGAAACTCTTGTGACCCTTCTTTAAGTGTTCCCTCAATATGCTGCTTAGCCCAAGCAATCAAGTGCGGAGAAACCTCTTTTTGCGCAACAATTCGCTTGCTCAGCGCACGTAAGTGCCTGTTATCAAGAGGGAGGACACCTCCAGATAATCTCCAACGACAAACAAGTTCTGGATTATCAAGCTCAAACTTCTGAGCTGCTTCTAGCTCTTCCTGGTCCACAGTGTCCTCCCCCAACTTTTTAAAATGAACTGCTAATCCCGAATTAGCAGATTAGTGCCTAAAGTGACGCTTGCCTGTAAACACCATTGCAATGCCGTATTCATCACAAGCAGCAATAGATTCATCATCTCTGACCGATCCACCAGGCTGAATGATAGCTGTTACGCCATGAGCTGCTAGTGTGTCAACGTTATCTCGGAATGGGAAGAAGGCATCAGATGCTGCCACAAGATTCTTTGAATCAATTCCCATGCGCTCACAAGCTGCCTCTGCGCGCTCACACGCAAGAAGAGCGGCGTCAACACGATTAGGCTGACCTGGTCCCATACCAATTCCAGCCTGATCTTTTGCAACCAAAATTGCATTTGACTTAACGGTCTTGCAAACTTTCCAAGCAAATACCAAATCGCTCAGCTCTTCTGGAGTTGGTTGACGCTTAGTAACAACCTCAAAGCTATCTGCAGCTTCGTCTGCGTGGTCAAGGTCTTGTACTAAAAGACCTCCGTCAACAGTTCTCATCTCAAGCTCGCGGCTTCTATCGATTCCGCCCGTAGCCAATACGCGAAGATTTGTTCTCTTTGACAGGCGCTCAAGAGCCTCTTCTGTAAAGCTTGGTGCAATAAGAACCTCAACGAACTGCTTATTGATGTCTGCAAAGTGCTCAACAAACTCCAGCGGAACCTCTCTATTAACTGCAATAATTCCACCAAACGCAGAGATTGGATCGCAAGCAAATGCTCGATCGTATGCTTCAACAACATTTTCCGCCGTAGCAGATCCACAAGGATTCTGGTGCTTCAAAATAATGACTGATGGGTCATCAAGCTCACGAACAGCAGCCCAAGCTGCATCAGTATCAAGCAAATTGTTGTAAGACAAGGGCTTACCTTGAAGTTGCTGAGCGTTTGCCAGAGAGTGTGCAGGAGCTCCAGGCATCTTATAAAACGCTGCGGACTGCTGAGGATTTTCTCCGTAACGAAGATCTTGTTCTTTTGTTGCCTTTACCAGCAAAGTCTCTGGGAATTTACTTTGCTCTGCTTCAACAACACCAGAAAGGTATGCGGCAATAGCGCCATCGTATGCAGCCGTTGTCTTAAATACCTTCAAAGCCAGTTGCTGGCGAGAAGCCCTTGTAGTTGCACCATCATGGACACGCATCTCATCAAGAACACGACCATAATCTTCCGGATCAACAACAACCGTAACAAAATCATTATTCTTTGCAGCAGAGCGGAGCATTGAAGGTCCGCCGATATCGATATGCTCAATTGCATTTTCAAGAGTTACTGATGGATCAGCTACAGTCTTCTCAAACTCATAGAGATTAACGCAGACCAAGTCAATCATGCCAATACCAATATTCTCTGCGTCTGCGACATGACCGGGATTGTCTCTACGGCATAAAAGACCACCATGAACACGAGGATGCAGCGTCTTAACGCGGCCGTCCATCATCTCTGGAAATCCGGTATAAGACTCAATAGGAACTACAGGCACACCAGCTTCTTCAAGGATTTTTGCGGTTCCGCCTGTTGAAATTAACTCAACGCCAAACTCTTTAGTAAGCGTTTGTGCAAATTCAACAATACCTGTTTTGTCTGTTACCGAAATTAGCGCACGTTTGATAGGGGCCTCAGCCATTGCCGCTCCTTTGTGTTCGACACTTGCTATCAGAAACACTTACAGCCTATCAGCTGCGAAACACTACGTACTAGATGTAAACAAACTTGAAACTATTCTATAATCTTCCGCTGTAAAACACCTGAAAGGAACTATTTCATATGTCTGCCGATACTCCAATCATAGTCCCCTTCGAAGATACTGACTTATCAGAACTTATATCAATCGTTGAACGTGTCTGGTACTTGGACAGCGATGAATCAAAAGATGAAAGTCGCTCACTTGCAACTATTGATATCGCCTATTTTATTGGCGTTTCTACTCATCGCTTTGTAGCAAAGCAAGATGGTCAAATACTTGGTCTTATTTTCTGCTCAAACGGAGAAACTCCAGCAGATTTTGAAAAATGGCAGAAGTTAGAAAACGAAACAACAGCAAAAGCTAAGAAACTATTAAGTGAAGCTCGCTTTAAGGACTACGAGATCTTTGGTGATGTCGAATCTCATCTTGTTCATGATTATTGGAACACAAACACTAACGATGCCAAATGGGAAATTACTCTGTTCTGCGTTAACCCCGCTATAAAGAGCCAAGGTATTGGAGGCATGCTCTTCTCCTACGTTCTGGACTTTATGAAAGAGCAAGGAGCTAAGCATTACTTCCTTGCAACTGATGACGATTGCGACTTTGGTTTCTATCAGCACAAAGGCCTCACCTGTAAAGATAAGGCAGCTATTAAGTCATCAACAAAAGACTATGGATTTGCCTATATCTATGCGGGAGATCTCTAAGAATGAGTTCTTGCATTGGAAGATTTGCGCCAACTCCTTCTGGAAGGATGCACCTAGGCAACGTTTTCTCAGCGCTTATGGCTTGGGCCAGCGTTCGCTCCCAAAATGGCAGCTTCATTCTTCGCATTGAAGACTTAGATATTCGTGCTCATAATCCTCAATACACCTCTCTTCTTCTAGATGATTTACAGTGGCTGGGACTAACTTGGGACAGAGGGCCGTTTTTCCAAAGCAAGCGTACGGAACTCTATCAGGACGCTCTATTGAAATTGAAACAACAGGAACTTTTGTATCCTTGCTTTTGTTCCCGAGCAGACTTACACGCTGCACAAGCCCCTCATGCCAGCGATGGTGCATATGTCTATGCGGGAACCTGCCGCGACCTGAGCAAATCCAAGCGTGAAGAGCTTTCCAAACATAAAATTCCAGCAACTCGCATACGAGTTCCTAATAAGACCTACGCGTTTGAAGACAAAGTCTATGGTCAAATATCTCAAAATCTTTCTAAATTATGTGGAGACTTTATTGTCCAGCGTGCAGACGAAGTCTTTGCATATCAGTTTGCTGTAGTAGTTGACGATGCTGACATGGGCGTAACTGAAGTAGTTAGAGGATCAGATCTTCTTTCATCTACTCCCAGACAGCTTTATTTGCAAGACGTTCTTGGTTTTTCTCATCCCATCTATGCTCACCTCCCGCTCCTTGTTGCGCCAGATGGCAGGAGACTTTCTAAACGCAATCACGATCTAGATCTTGGTGTTCTGAGAGACCAAGGAAAAACACCAGAAGAGATTCTTGGCTTTCTGGCTTATTGCATAGGTCTTGCAGAAAAAGAAGAACCTCTTTCTGCAGCACAAGTTGCCAATCGCTTTTCATGGGATGCACTTCGCGCTCACCGAAAAAACGTGGTTGTTGAGCATTTTTCACATGTTTTGTAAAATGTCTTATTGTGAGTGACGCCAGTTCGGGGTATCATTCTCAAGCACCCATTTTGGAGAGCTGACCGAGAGGCCGAAGGTGCTCGCCTGCTAAGCGAGTATGGGCCCCAAGCCCATCTGGGGTTCGAATCCCCAGCTCTCCGCCAGAATTTTCTGCTCGTTGCATCTCTGCAACGAGCTTTTTTCTTACCTGGAAGAACTTTTTCTAAGATTAGTCTTGCATTTTCAACTGGAAAATGGCATTCTATCTACTTGCACGCGGCGTTACCTCAGCTGGATAGAGGACCTGACTACGAATCAGGGCGTCATAGGTTCGAATCCTATACGCCGCACCACTTGAACTTAGGAGCTCCTTCGGGAGCTCTTTTTTATTATCTACCTGGTCTTAAAGCTACTTCACCGGAAGAGTTTGCATACAAATACTGATAAGAAATGCCGGCCTCATCAAGCTCATCCATTACCTCAGCCATGCATGTTTCCGCCATGATGACCTCCAGATACTCTTGTGGGCTTAGATCTTTTAAACCCACTCTACCTTGGTCTGAAATCCACTTTCTTAAAGTTGCAAGTTGCTCTGATGCAATATGGATCTCTGAATAAAACTCATTGTGGCCGAATCCAATTTCTGCCGCACTACCCTGAACAAACTGCCTTAATACAATTTCTTTCTGTACTTCTACCAGACCTTTCATAGCCACCTCTTTCTTCCTTTACTGATCTCAGTATAGCAAATTTATAGAACATATGTTCTATAAATCAGCAAAAGAAATGGTCTTCACAATTCACTAGAAGACCATTTCAGAGATTGAATCAATTTTGATTAAAAAGAGAAACTATTCTGGTCGAATAACCTCGATGCCACCCATGTAAGGACGGAGCGCCTCGGGCACGGTAACGGAGCCATCTGCGTTCTGATAATTCTCCATAATTGCAGCCATGGTACGGCCAACTGCCAGACCGGAGCCGTTAAGCGTGTGAACTAGACGGGTGCCCTTGAACTCTGCTGGATCCTTATAGCGGATATTTGCACGACGAGCCTGGAAATCCCAGCAGTTAGAGCAAGAAGAAATCTCCTTGTATGCATTATAGCTTGGGAGCCAAACTTCAATGTCATAGCACTTGCATGCAGAGAAGCCAATGTCACCAGTGCAGAGAGTAACCACGTGATAAGGAAGACCCAGAAGCTGAAGGATCTTCTCGGCTTCCTGAACCATGGACTCAAGCTGATTCATGGAGTCTTCGGGCTTTGCAAACTTGACCATCTCTACCTTGTCAAACTGGTGAACGCGGATGATGCCACGGGTGTCTCGACCAGCTGAACCTGCCTCTTCGCGGAAACATGGAGTGAATGCGGTATAGAGCAGAGGGAGCTGAGATGCGTCCAGAATCTC